>CAZHGG010000251.1:0-7981 GCA_964531755.1 uncultured Polyangiaceae bacterium | reverse complement strand
GTTCTCCACGAGCTTCAGGTTCGTGACGCCGCCCGGCGGCTTGTTGCCCGGGGGGGCCGGCGACGGCGGCGGCACCGGCGGGCGAATGCGCGGGAACACCGGGTGCACCTCGACGCTCATCGCGTTTCCGCGGCAAGGCGCGCGCGGATCGACCCGGATGGCCAGCGCCGGGCCAGCGCCGTTCACCGGCGGCATCGTGTACCCGAGCGCGACGGGCGTCGCGCCCCCGAGCGTCGTGGCGAGGACCTCGGTGTGCAAGACCCCGCGCGATCCCACGGCTCGCACGGAGACGTCCATCACGCAGTGCCCCGTCCCGGCCAGCACCAACCGGACCGGCGCCCCCGTGAGGACTCCGCCGTCCGCCGTTCGCCCGGCGACCGACACGCCGCCCAGCTGGCCGCCGAGCGTGATGACGGGGCGCTGGGCGACGGCGGGGCCGCTCGCGAGGAGGAGCACCGCGACGCTGGAGAGGAACAGGGTGGGGCGAAGGCGGCGGATGGGCATGAGACCTCGCTGGGGCATTTGGACGACTTGGGTGGGATGATTGGACGGGGCCCCTGCCCGCGCATTCACGGGGCACCGGGACGAAGGTAGGCCCCCCGTTGGGCCGACTCTAGCCCCACGCGCTCCGCTTCACGAGGGCGCCACCCGGGGCGCGAGCAGCTCGGGGAAGCGCTCCTCGAGGAAGCGGTTCCCGAGGACGCGCGCCGGATCGTAGCGATCTTTGAGCGCGCGCAGCTCCGCGACGGGGCCCGCGTACATGGCGCGCAGCACGTCGGGCGTCGCGCACACGGTCTTGCCGAGGAGCACGCGTCCGCCCCGCGCGAGGCACGCGTCCGACAGCTCACTCAGGGCGTCCTCCAGGGGGCGCACCTCCGCCCGGCTGCGGGTCTCGAAGGCGATGGTCACGGCGAAGCCGTCGAGGTCGCGGCTCGCGGAGAGCAGCGCGTCGTCTGCTGGGATGTAGAGTACATCGAACAGCAGGGGCACGAGGCCCCGCGTGTCCAGCCGCTGGAGCGCGTCGCCCAGGAACTCTCGGAGCGCCTCCGGGGAGAAGGGCACCACGTAGGTCTGCTGGAGCGTGAACGTCGTGAAGCCGAGCCGGCGCTCGAGCGCCCGCGTGCGGACGTTGCCGTCCATGAAGAAGGTGTACCCGAGCAGGTCGTCGAGGTAGGGCGCCTCGTCGAACAGCTCGTAGGTGAACCACCAGAACAGCCCGCCGGTGAAGCGGCCGCGCGCGGTCCACTCGGCGAGGAACCGGAGCGGGTGCGCGGGCACGTGCTGGAGCATCGGCCGGAGCGTGTCGGAGCGGACGTAGCGCGACTCGAACACGAGGCCTCGCGGGGACCCACCGGGGCACACGACGCCGTAGAACGCGGTGGGATCGGCCGGGGAGCCGTCCGCGGCGCACGCGGCCGCGCGCGAGAAGAACCCGTGCGCGATGTCGTGGAGCGCGTAGGTGGTGTTCGCGCCCAGCCCGCCCGGGCGCGGCTCCGGCCGCGGGGCGTGGTCGGCCAGGGGGCCCACGAACGAGCGGAGATCCCCGCACTTCTTGACGAGCGTGCTCACCCGGAGGGGCGTGCGTGGGAAGCCGGGCGCCGGCGGGCGCCACACGGCGTAGGTGATGCGCACGATGACGCCGAGGTAGCCGAAGCCCCCAATGACGGCGTGGAACAGGGCGCGATCGTCGGCGCTCGTCGAGTCGCGCGAGACCTCGTGGAGCACGCCGTCGAGCGTGAGCACGCGCAGCTTCCGGATGAACCTCGACTCCTTGCCGATGCTGGAGCTGAACCGAGAGAGGCAGTCGGCCGAGGCGGTGCCGCCGGCGGTCGCTCTGCTGGTGCTCACGGCCACGAACGGCACGAGGCCGACGGCCTCGAGCGCGCGCGCGATGTCGCCCCAGCGCGCCCCCGCGCCGACCGTGACCGTGGGCTCGTTCGGGTCGTCGTGGATCACGATCTCGTCGATGCGGTCGAGGAAGATCACGACATCGTCGTTCAGCGACTGCCCGTCGAGCGAGCAGCCGCCCGCGCGGAACGTGACGCGACGCTCCCCCGAGGCGGAGAGCTCGGCGAGGAGGCCGCGGAGCTCGTCGACAGTGGCCGGGTGGTACACCTCGCTGCGCGAGCGCGACACCTCGCCATAACTGTGCAGGTCCGCGTGATAGAGCCGGGGATCGGGCGCGCGACGCGGCTTCCGTGGGGGTGACGGCATCGCCGCGACTCTAGCAGCCCGCCGCCCGATGGCACTACCCCCGACGCGCCGTGCATTAGGTAGTTTTGCGAAGTGCGCAAATGGCCCGCGAGTGAACCCGCAGAGGGGTGCTAAGCTCGCGCGCATGTTCTCAGGAAAGCGCGAGCGCGTCGCCGTGATAGGCGGCGGCGCGGCGGGGCTCGGGGCGGCGTGGCGCTTGGCGGAAAAGTACGACGTGACGATCTACGAGGCGGAGGCGCAGCTCGGCGGGAACGCCTACGCGCACGCCTTCGGTGACACGGGCGTGCTGGTCGACATGGGCGTGATGATCACGCTGCCGTGGGCGTACCCAAACCTCTATTGCATGTTTCAGAAATACGGTATCGAGACGCGCGCGGCCGCGGCGACGCTGCTCGTTTCGTTCCCCGATCCGGAGGACCCCGCGACGGAGGTCAACTGGAGCACCGACTCGCCGGTGCCTGGCGAGGGCTTCTTCGGCGCGCACCTGGAGGCCGAGGCGAGCCGCTTCGAACAGATGATGTTCGAGATCGCGGCCCTGCGGCTGGACGAGCAAATGCAACCGATTCAGCGCTTCCTCGACGCGCCCTACCCGGGCGTCCCGCACTCGGGGCGGTACACGAAGCGCTTCCTCACGCAGGGGCTCTGCCCGCTGCTGTCGCTCTTCCTCGTCACCCGCGACAGCCTCCTGCGCACCCCCGCGTGGTCGCTCTCGATGATGTTTCGGTTCGGCACGCTCTCGTTCTTCAGCCCCACGACCTGGCGCACGATCACAGGGGGCACGCGCGAGTACATCGCGCGGCTCACGCGCTCATTTCGGGCGCGGCAGCTCCTGTCGACGACCGTCATGGGCGTGGAGCGGTCGGCGCGGGGCGTGCGTGTGCGTGACGAGCACGGGGGCGACGAGACCTACGATCACGTGGTGCTGGCGACGGCCGCGAACGTCGCCCTCCGCTTGCTCGGCGAGGGCGCCACCGCCGACGAGCGCCGGGTCCTCGGGATGTACAGGTACCAGCCGGCGATCGCGTATCTCCACGGCGATCCCTCGCTGCTCTCGGCGCGCTTCGGCCCGAGCTTCTTCTTCCAGTATCGCTCCGAGAACCCGTCGCCCGGCCCCAACCTGGACGGCGTCATGACCTACAGCATGAAGGACGCGGCGGGCCTCCAGCGCCACGACGGCCCGGTGCTCGTGTCGGTCTTCTCCGAGACTCCCCCCACCGAGCCGACGCCGTGCCACGCGCGGCGCGAGTTCTCCCACCTCATCGCCGACGACGTCGCCTTGAAGGCCCGTATGTTGATGCACACCCTCCAGGGCCACCGGAGCACCTGGTTCTGCGGGGACTACACCACCTTCAGCAGCCACGAGGACGCGTTCACCTCGGGCATGGTCATCGGCGAGGCCCTGGGCGTGGACTACCCCTTTCACGAGCACCCGGCCGCCGTGTTCCGGTACACGCAAAACCGCCTCATGATGATGCCCAGGCTGGGCGTGCGCACGCGCATGGGCCTCGGCGCGCGCCTCGCGCTGCTCCGTGACACGCTGACCGTGGCCTGGCCCGAGCTCCGCGCGAAGCTGCGGCGCCGACGCGAAGAGCCAGGCGCCGTGGTCGAGCCCTGACCTCGAGCTCAGTATTCGAAGCCGCTGCCGCCGATGAACTCGCGAATGACGGACGTGGGCGGGACGTGGTCGGGGTAGATGGCGACGAACTGGTCTATCAAGCTTCGCAGGCGAAACGCGGTGGTGAACGCCGGGTGCGACGGGGGGACCTCGAGCAGGTAGCGCTCCGCGTAGGTCTTGAGCACGCTGGGCTCGTAGACGAGGGCCGAGTCGAAGACCACGTCGGCCTGCGGCAGCGTGGGGTAGATGTGGCAAAGCTCGCCGCGGCGGACCGACGGCCACCGCGCGATGGTGTCGGCCGCGGTGTAGTTGCGCGAGTGCCGATCACGCACGATGCGGCGGAGGAGGCGCAGGTCGTCCGGCGCGAACACGCTCGCGCGATCGAACGCGAGCGTCGTGGCGGGGTGGACGAACACACCGAAGCGGGCGCCCTCCGGGACCGCGTCGCCGACGAGCGCGGGGTTCAGGCCGTGGATGCCCTCGAGGAGCAGCACGTCGTCACGCTCGAGCGCGAGCTCCGCGCCGCCCTCAGGGAGGCTCTTGCCCAACACGAAATCGTATTTCGCCGTGCGCACCCGCTCGCCGCGCAGGAGGCGCGTGAGCTGGTCTTGGAGCAGGGTCGCGTCGAGCGCCTCGAACGCCTCGAAGTCGTATTCGCCGCGCTCGTCGCGCACGGTGCGCGCGCGGTCGACGTAGTAGTCGTCGAGGGACAGCGCGCGCGGGCGGACGCCGTTGACGCGGAGCTGGGTGGTGAGGCGCTTGATGAACGTGGTCTTGCCCGAGGAGGAGGGCCCCGCGATGGCGATGATCTTCACGCGATCGGCGCGGTTCGCGACGGCGTCGGCGACGCGGCCTATCCACTTCTCGTGGAACCCCTCGGCCACGCGGATGACCTCGTCGACCGAGGCGGAGACGCAGAGCTGGTTGTAGCGGCCGACGCTCTCCGCCCCGAGCCCATGGAGCCACCGGCGCGCGGAGGCGGTCATCTCGCCGCCGTAGCGGGGCGCGCGGCCCTCGGTGGCGAGGGGGTCGACGCGCGCCCCACGGTGGAGCGGCATCTCGCGCTCCACGCGCGCGCCCAGCCGGAGGAGGAGCCCCGCGGGGTGGGGCTCGAGCGACAGGCCCTCGAGGTAACTCGCGCGAGGCACCACGGGCCCGAGGCCGAGGGCGAAGGTCTCGCCGCAGGTCGTCAGGGTGACCGTGGTCTCCCGGCGGCTGGGCAGGCTCGCGGCGGCGTCGACCCACCCGCGGCGCTCGAGCTCCGCGCGCGCCTCGTCGACCTGCCACACCTCCTCGCGGAGCGGGAGATCGGCGGCGATGACGCCGGCCAGCGCGCGCGTCATCGCCTCGAGGAGCGCGGGCTCGGCCGCCGGAGCGGGCAGCGGTTCGAGGTGGACCACCTGTCCGCTCTCGAGCGGCGAGCCCATCCGCACGCGCGCCCCGGAGAGCTCGGCCTCCGCGCGGCGCGCGGCCTCGAGGAGCACGAGCGCGGCGCTCCGCCGGAAGATCGCGCGCCCCTCCATGTCGCCGAGGGTGAGCACGTCGACGTCGAGGCTCGCCACGATCGCGGCCTCGAGCGACGCGGCCTTCTTGTTGAGCTGCGCGGCGACCACGAGCGCGCCGTCGCGCTCGCGCGGGAGCAGGGTGCCGGCGAGCGTGCCGGTGGGCACGAAGAGCTCGTCTCCGCCCTCGCGGCGCACGCGCACCTCGAGCTGCCGCGGCAGGGAGCGCTGGTAGGCGAGGAGCCCGACGCTGTCGGTCATGGCCACGAGCTCGTCGCCGAGCGCGCTCGCGAGGCCCTGCGTGAAGTGGAGGGCGCTCGCGGGGTGGTTCGCGGCGAAGGAGAGGTAGCGCGCGCGCGTCAGGCGGGCGAGGCGCATGTCGGTGTAGGCCAACACCGACGCGGCGCGCGCGCGGCCCCCGAGGAGCGCGAGCTCGCCGAAGTGGTCGCCGGGGCCCACCGGGTGCAGCTCGAGCTGTCCGCGCCGCAGGCGCGCCTCGCCCTCGAGGACGAAATACATGGCGTCGCCCTCGTCGCCCTCGCGGAACACGCAGGCGCCGGGCGCGAGGGCGAGCTGGTCGAGCAGCTCGAGGAGGGTGCTGATCTCCTTGATGTGCATGCCCCGGAGGAGGCTCGAGCGCGCCAAGACCTCGAGGTCCTCGGGGCGCTTCCCGTAGGTGAAGGGCAGCGGCGTGGGGCGGGTCGTCATGCGCGGCCCGAGTCTACCAGCTCTGCCGGCTCGCGGTCGCGCGCGGCGCGCGGTCGGCGTCTCAGCGGTTCGGCGTGGGCGTGCCGTGGTAGCAGCCCATGAAATACGGGAACGTGTCGGTCGCGAAATACGCGTAGTCGTACTTCGCGCCCGCCTCGGTGATGGGCAGTCCGTTGCACTTGTCGAGATCGCCGAGGCCGGCCTCGTAGGCGTGGATGTCCCACGCCGGGCCGCGCGTGGCCTCGGTGTACTCGGCCAGCGTGCTCTTCCAGGAGCTCTTCACGCGCTTCGTCGTGGCGCAGGCCGCGTCGGTGCACACGAGCGGCGCCAAGATGGGGTATCCGTCGAACGACCAGCCGAGCACGAGGCCGCGCTTCTCGCCGCCGAGCGCGACCATCACGCACTCGGGGCGCGCGTGGAAGTGGTACGTGCCCTGCGGCGCCGTGTGGCCGTTGCAGTCGTCGAGGAGGTTGCGCAGGCGGTCGTCCAGGAAGGGATCGCGGTAGCCGTCCATCGGGTTCTCGGTGGGCCCGAAGATGGGTATCCCGGTGACGCTCACCGCGACCGCGCCGAGCAGCGGGATGTCGGTCGGGGTGGCCGCCGCCGCGGGCGCGCGGGGGATCTTGAACGCGTAGTTCTTCGCCTGGAGGCCGTTGGGGGTGAGCGGCACGTATTCGAAGGTGGGGATGCCGTTCGAGCGAATGACGAACTCGGCGCCCTCGCACGCGCCGGCCACCTTCGGGGCCGCGTACCCCGCGCCGGCGTTCCCCATGGTCGACACGTCGGGGATGGAGAGCGCCTGCCAGCACCCCGCGCTGGTCGCGCCGTCGGTGGCGAGCGCGTCCGGCGCCCCGCCGCCGTCGGTGCCTGGGGGCGCGGTGGACGTGGACGTCCCGGTCGTGGGCGGCGCGGACGTGTCGGCGCCGGCGTCGGAGGCGACCGCGGTGCCCCCGCACGCGGCGGTCGTGACCGAAGAGAGCGCGAGCGAGACGGCCGCGAGCGCGACGACGGGGAGCACCTGGGCGAGCGATTTCATCGTGGGGAGATCCTTCTTGTCCGTCTGTCAGTGGGTCGTCACGCGCACGCGGGCGCGCCGGTCGAGGTTGCGGAGGACGGCCTTGGCGGCGGCCGCGGAGGCGCCCGGCGCGTCGAGGGCGTCGAGGGCGACGTCGTCGAACATCGTGGCCAGTCGACGCTCGAGGACGACGACGGCGGCGCGCCCCGTGAGCGGCCCCTCCACGACCGAGGGCAGGTCGACGAGCAGCGCGTCGGCCGAGGCGCTGCGGAGCTCGAGGGGGCGGAGCTCGCCCCCCGCGCGGCGAAAAGCGCCGCGCACGTAGAGGCTCGTGCGCGTGGTGTCGACCGTCGGGAGCGTGGCCGTGTAGGGCGACGGCGCCGCGCCGCCGGCGATCACGAGGTGCACGTGGCAGTAGCGCGCCTCGGGGAAGCGCGTCTCCCCGGCGACGCGGTCACCGTCGGCGGTGGTGAGGTCGGTGAGCGTGGCGCGCGCGAGGCTCGACGGATCGGCGGCCTGCGAGTGGCCCGCGTGGGCGACGCCGAGGAGGCCGCGCGCGACCCACGACGCCGCGCGCTCTCCTGCGGGGCGCCACACGTCGCCGCCGGGACCGAGGCAGTCGACCAGCGACGCGCTCGTGTCGACCACGAAGCCGCGCTCCACGCGCACCTCGAAGCCGAGGTTGCTCGTGACCACGAAGGCCCCAGGCGGGCCGCCGGGCGCCGGCGCCGTGCCCGCGCGATCCCACCGGAGCACGTAGCGTGCGGACGTCGCGAAGAGGCCCGCGGGGGCCTCGGCTCGCGCGACCGGCGGCCGCGACGCCGCGCGCCACGCCCCCGCGCTCGCCAGCGCCGCCAGCGCGATCCGCGCGAGCGCGTCGCGGCGGACCCGCGTGAGAACCATCGTTGACGACTATGTGGTCTCGGG
>CAZHGG010000250.1:0-8062 GCA_964531755.1 uncultured Polyangiaceae bacterium | reverse complement strand
ACGCGAGCGCGCTCGTGGCCACGAGCACCACCGACGGGAGGGAGGCGTTGTCCCCCGTGCGGCCGAGGTGGGCCGCGACCGCGATGGCCGCGAGCGCGACCAGCGCCGCCAAGGCCGTCCCCAGCCGCGCCATCAGGGGCCGCCTCGCCAGGTGGACGGCGAGCGCCACGGTCGCGGCGCGAGGGAGCCCGCGGGGGAGACGCTGCTGGGGCATCGGACCGTCGAGACTACCCCGGGGCGCCACCGCCGTCACCCGCCGTCACCTGAGCGGCCGGCGGCGCTCGGCCTCAGCCGCGCATGAGGAGGAAGACCACGACGCCGAGCAGGATGCGGTAGTAGCCGAACGGCTCGAGGCCGTTCTTCTGGAGGTACTTGATGAACACCGCGATGACCGCCCAGGCGACGAGGAAGCTCACGAGGAGCCCCACCACGAAGCTCGAGAGGCCGATGCCCTGCGCGAGCACGTGGCGAGACTTGATGCCCTCGTAGACACACGCCGCGCCGAGCGTGGGCAGGCCCAGCAGGAACGAGAACTCGGCCGCGGTCGCGGTGGAGAGCCCGACCGCCTGGCCCGTGAGGATCGTGCACATCGAGCGCGACGAGCCTGGCCACATGGAGACGCACTGCCCGAGGCCGATGAGCAGCGCGCGCTTGGGCGTGACGTGCTCGAGACCCACGAGCCCCTCGACCTTCTTCGCCTTCCGCACCCGCTCGACCACGATCATCACCACGCCGCCCACCACGAGGGCGGCGGCCACGGGCATCGGGCCGAAGAGCAGCGCCTTGATCTTCTTGTGCAGCAGGAGCCCCATCACCGCGGTGGGGATGAACCCGAGCGCGAGGGCGTAGAGGAGCGCGAAGCTCTCCTTCTTGCGCGAGAAGAGGCCCGAGAAGCGCTCCCACAGGAGCGTGCGGTAGTGCACGAGCACGGCGAGAATCGCCCCGAACTGGATGACCACGTCGAAGGCGTCCTCGGCGGGGCTCGACTTGGCGAAGATCTCGAGGCCCGGGAAGTGCCGCGCGGCGACCTCGCTCAGGTGGGGCACGAGGATGAGGTGGCCCGTCGACGAGACGGGGAGGTACTCGGTGAGGCCCTCGACGACCCCAAGGAACGCGGCTTTTGCCCAGTGCATGCGGGTGTGTTCTTCGGAATGGGGCGCCGACGGCGCCGACGTCTGCGTGTCGAGGGACCGGGGAGGCCTCCCGCTCCGACACCTATCACGGAGCGCGCGCGGCGCGGCGCCTTGACACACGCCGCGCCCGGGTGGCATGCGGGCGGCATGATCCTCGTGACCGGGGCGAGCGGCTTCCTTGGGCCCTGGGTCGCGCGCGAGCTCGCGAAGCGCGGCCTGTCCCACGTGGCGTGGCGTGGCGCGCGCGGCGGCCCCGAAGGGACAGCGTACCCGTCGGTCGACTTGCTTGACGAAGAGGCCACGCGCGAAGCGCTCGATCGGGCGGCGCCGTCATGCGTGCTCCACTGCGCCGCCGAGGCGAGCCTCGGGCCGTGCGCCGCCGATCCCGCGCGCGCGCGGGCGCTGAACGCCGAGGTGCCCGAGCGCCTCGCCGCCCTGGCCCGCGCGCGGGGAGCGCGCTTCGTCCAGGTGTCGACCGACATGGTGTTCGACGGAGAACATGCACCCTACACGGAGCGCGACGAGGCGCGACCTACCACGGCCTACGGCCGTTCGAAGCTCGAGGGCGAGGCGCGCGTGCTCGCGGCGTGCCCCGGGGGGCTCGTCGTGCGGGTGCCCACGCTCTACGGTGAGGGGCTCACCGCGCGGGTCTCGTTCTCCGCGGCCACGCGCCTCGCGCTGCTCGCTGGGCGCGAGGTGAGGCTCTTCGACGACGAGTTTCGCACGCCGCTCGAGGTGAGCGAGGCCGCCGTGCGCCTCGTCTCGCTCGCGCGCTCGGACCTCACCGGGGTGATCCACGCGCCCGGGCCCGCCCGCCTCTCGCGGCTCGAGCTCGGCCGCGCGCTCTGCCGCGAGCTCGGCGCGAGCGAGGCGCTGCTCGTCCCCGTGTCGCGCCTGAGCCTGCCGGGAGAGCCCCGGCCACGCGACCTGTCGCTCGCGACCGTGCGCGACGCTCCCGCCGTCGCCCCCGGGTGAGCCGCGTCAGCCCTCCACGCAGCGCACGCTGATCGCGAACGACGCGGTGGGGTTCGTGAACCGAAAGATGGTGGGCGCGGCCGCGGTGACGCGCCGGCGCCACACCTCCTGGCCCCGCCGCGTGGAGGTCCAGAAGTACGCGCGCTCGCCCCTGGCCTCGTATGTCGCGCCCGTGCGGAACCCCGCGAGCCGCGCCCCGAGCGGGCCCGCCTTCAGCTGCGCCCCCTCGTCCGTGCCGCGGGCGACCTCGTAGCCCTCGCGCTCAGCCTCGGCGGACGCCATCCCGAGCGCGCGCTCGAGCGCCTTCCACTCGTCGTCGGAGGGCAAGTGCCACCCCTCCGGGCACGCGGTCGTCGCCGCGGCGAACGTGTAGAGTCGGCCGTCGCGCTCGCAGCTCGCGGGCGCGTCGTCGTAGCAGAACGACCCGCTGGCGGCGTACGCGAGGTTCTTGCCCAGCCACCGCGCGCCGCCCACGTCGACGAGCGGGTAGCGTTGGGCGTCGCGCTCGTCGACGAGCTCGTCGCGCGCGGGAGCGCCCGCCTCCGCCGCGGGGCCCGGGGCGGGCGAGGAGCCGCTCGAGCTCGGCGAGGGCGAGGTGGGCGCGCCGGGCGCGGGGGTCGCGGCGCCCTCGGGCGAGGGGGCCGCCGAGCAGGCGAGGAGGGCGACCGTGAGCGAGAGCGGGAGCGAGCGAGCGAGCATGGGGCCAGCATGGCGCCCGGGCGCCGCGCCAACCATCGATATTTTCTGCACGGGATTGTGTCGATCCGCGATACAGCGCGCGCCGCGCGTCGCCTCAGTGCGCGGCGGGCGGCGCCCCGGGGCCCGGCTTGAAGAGGGGCCCGGGGATCGCCATCACCGTGCGCCCCGCCGCCGAATTTAGGAGCACGGCGAGCGCCAGCCACAGCGCGATGCCCGCCAGCACCACCGTGCAGAGCGCGATCGGCAGCGCGAAGACGCGGGTGTGGAGCAGCTCGTTGCCGATGCGGAACGCGAACAGCACGACGATGTCGAGCAGGAACGCGAAGAGCAGCTTGCTGAAGTACCCGAACGCGAACATCAGCACGACGAAGATGACGAGGAAGCACGCGTCCACCGCGAACACGACGTGCGGGTTCGGCAGCTTGCCCTCCGCCACGTTGAACAACGTCCAGGCGTTCATCCCCCAGTTGAAGGCGAACGTGGTGAAGAGCGTGCCGCCGAGCAGGTTCCTGTTGGCGAGGGCCATGAGCCCCGCGAGCATCTGGCAGCCGCCGCCGAAGAGCAGGCAGAACATCGCCGCGGTGCGGAAGGCGTCGGGCGTGAGCGCCTGGCCAAACGCGATGGGCAGCAGCGCGCAGCACCCCACGGCGAGCCCGAGCAGCCCGAGCGGGCTCGACTCGGCGAACACAGGCGCGGGGGCGGCGGGGGTGGCGGGCGTGGCGGGTTCCATCGGCACCGCTTCTCCCCCAAAACGGGCCCTGCGTCACGCGGAACGCGCGTCGCGGCGCGAAAAGCGCCGGCACGGCGCCGCGGTGGTCGTCAGGGCATCACGCCGAGCGCGAAGGGCGCGTTGAAGAGGTCCTTGTCGACGTCCATCGAGAAGAGGCCGCCGTCGGCGAGCTTGCCCGAGGCGTCCCAGCGCACGGTGCGGATGCCCGACACCTCGACCACGTACACGGTGCCCTTCAGCGCGCCGTTCTTCATGACGACGGGGCTCGTCGGCAGCTCGACCTTCCGGGCCGTGGTGAGCTTGGCGCCGAGCGCGACAGGCGCGGCCGCGGTGGGCGAGTAGGTGACCGGCACGTACGCGTCCGCCGTGTCGCTCTGCACCAGCATCATGGCGTTCCCGAAGGGCGACACCAGGAAGGCCTCGGGCCCGTCGACCGCGAGCTTCTGCTTCGTGGTCATCGTCGCGAGGTCGACCACCGCGAGGCGGTTGCCGGCGAGGAAGCCCGTGTCGGTCACGACCGCGAACTTCCCGTCGGGCGTGACCGCCACGCTCGACGCGGCCGCGTCGTCGTCGCCGAAGGCCGCGAGGCTCGACGTGGCCGATTTCGCGAGGAGATCGAAGAGGTGCAGGTCGCCTTTGCCGCCCACGACGGCGCCCGCGTAGAGGCCTCGGTTCGCGTCGAGGAGCGCGAGCTCTTGCGACTTCTCCGACGGCAGCGCCTTGCCGATCAGCGTGAGGTGTCCGTCGCAGGCGATGCGCACCTCGTACACACCGCCGCCGTTGGCCTCGGTGTTCGAGTCGAGGGCGAAGGCGCGCGAGCCGGTCGCGTCGATGACCACCTGCGTGCCGCTGAGCCTCCCCTCGGGGGCGAACGAGGCCTCGACTACCGTGGGCGTGCCCGTCGCGTCGAACACGATCGACGCGAGGCCGGCCTTGCCGCCCATGGGCACGATCGCGATCGCGCCGTCCGGCGTGAACACCGGGGTGCCCTGGGTGGGCCCCGCCATGTCGAGCACCTTCCCGGGCCGCGAGAGCGCGCCCGCGGCGGACACGTCGAGCACCTCGAGGAGCTTCGCGTTCGTGCCGTAGCCGCCCGTGGCCTCCTTCGAGCGCGGCCGGGTGACGAGCATCTTTCGCGCGCCGTCGGGGCGCGGCGTGGCGTGGCAGGTGACGATAGGCGGGGACCCGCCGCCGCCGTCGCCGGGCGGGGGCGCGGCGCCGTCGGGGAGGGCGGTGGCCGGCGCGTCCGGCGAAGCGCTCGCGTCGGCCTCGGGCCCGCCGGTCGCGGGATCGCTGCCGCACGCGAGCAGCAGCGCGACGGCGGGGAAGAAGCAGCGGGCGAGGGGGGCGCGGGCGGGGCGGTCGGCGCGGGGACGGGCGAGCATTGGCGAACCTTCACAAACGAGCGGCGACAAAGCAATCCGTCCGTGCGGCGCCGCCCGGGCGGGGCCATCACCTGCACGCGCGGTTCACGCACTCGCCCTCGAGGCACTCGCACGACTCTCGGCACACTTGGTAGCCGACGTAGCCGTCGCAGGTCTTGGAGCAGTACGTGCTCGAGGAGCCCGATCCCTTGCTGAAGGAAGAGCAGCAGACCTCGCCGCTCGGGCAGTCGGAGAGGTCGTCGCACCCATAGACCGCGCCGCGGCCGGGGCTCGTGACGGCCGCCGGGCACGCCGCGCCCTCGGCCACGCAGGTCCCGTTCGCGCAGCACTGCGGGAGGCTCGCCGGGCACGTCTGCCCCGCGCCGCAGTGGTCGGCCACGTCCGCCGGGCACTGCTTGCTGCAGCTCGCGAGCGAGCCGGCGATCGGCATGAGCATGAGGAGCATCAACACGGCCTTCATTGGACTCTCTCCCTCGACTGGGCGCGCCGCCCGTCGTCCGAGGAGAGAGTGCCAGACCGGCCCCCGTGTGAGCCCGTGTTGGCGTCGCCACGGTCGAGAGCGCGTCTCAGTGGCCCGCGTCCGGTGCCGCGCCGCGCTGCGGCCGGCCGAGCAGCAGGATGAGCGGGAGCGAGAGCAAGATCATCCCGGCGACGATGGTGAAGCAGTCGTTGAAGCTCATGATCGCCGCCTGGAGCTTCACGCTGCCGTGGAGCGAGGAGAGCGCGAGCGCCTTGGCGTGCTCCGGCGCCACGCCCCGCGCCGCGAGCCCCGCGGCGCTCTGTTCGAGGCGCACCACCGCCAGCGGGTTGCCGAGGTTCACCTTGTCGGCGAGCACCGCCGCGTGGAACACCTGCCGCCGGGCGAGGATCGTCGTGAGCATCGCGATCCCGATGCTCCCCCCGAGCTGCCTCGTGAGGTTGTAGATGCCCGTGGCGGCGGGCATGTCCTTCTTGGGCAGCGGGCCAATCGCGGCGAGGCTCAGCGGGAGGAACATGAACACCGTCGCGCCGCCGCGCAGGATGAGCGGGAGCTGCAGGTCGTCGGTCGAGGTGTGGATGCTGAGCCGCCCGAGCATCACGATCGCGCCCACGAGCCCGAGCGCGCCGCCCGCGATGAGGAGTCGCGGGTCGACGATCTGCGAGAAGCGGCCGGCGAAGGGCATCATGAAGGCGCTCGCGAGAGCGCCGGGGAGCAGCAAGAGGCCGGTCTCCTGCGCCGTGAAATGCAGCACGCTCTGCGCGAAGATGGGGACGGCGAAGAGCGCTCCGTAGAGGCTCATGCCGAGCACCAGCGAGAACGCGGCGCCGCCCGCGAGCGAGCGGTGGCGGAGGACGCGCAGGTCGACCACGGGGTGGGCGACGCGGAGCTGCCGCACGACGAACGCGGCGAGCCCGAGCGTCGCGGTCACCGCGAGGAACGCCATCTCGGGCGAGTCGAACCAGCCGTTGCTCTGGCCCTCTTCGAGGAGGGTCTGGAGCGAGCCGAGCCCCACGACGAGGAGCGCGAGCCCCAGCCAGTCGACCTTGCGCTCGCGGTCGGTCTCGGGCTTGGCCTCGTCGGTCGGCAGGAACGTGAGGGCCATGAAGACGGCCACGACGCCGATCGGCAGGTTGATGAAGAAGATCCAGCGCCAGTCGAGGTTCGTGACGATGTAGCCGCCGAGCACGGGGCCTATCGCGGGCCCGGCGATCGCCACCACGCCGAACAGGGCCTGCGCCTTGCCCTGCTCTTCTTTTGGAAAGGTCTCGAACAGGATGGACTGGGCCTTCGCGAGGAGCCCGCCGCCGGTGAGGCCCTGGAGCACGCGCGCGAGGACGAGCATCGACAGGCTCGTCGACAGCCCGCACATGATCGACGACGCCGTGAAGCCGATGAGCGAGAAGACGAAGTAGCGCTTCTTGCCGAACGTCTCGCCAAGCCACGCGGCGAGCGGGAGCACGATCACGTTGGCGATGGCGTAGCTCGTGATGACCCAGCCGACCTCCGAGAGCGTCGCGCCGAGCGCGCTCTGCATGTCGGTGAGGGCGACGTTGACGATGCTCGTGTCCACGATCTCCAGCAGCGCGGCGAGCGCGGCGGTGATCGCGATGAGCCAGCGGCGCGACGACGCGGGCGAGGCGCTCGCCACCTCGGGGCGCGGGCCGGCGACCGTGCTCACCAGAGGCCCCGCGCGCCGCGCGCCGCGCGCCGCCGTCTCATCGACGGACGTCCACCGTCGCCTCGACGCTCATGCCCGGACGGAGCGCCACGTCGGTCGCGCCGACGATCTTGATTCGGACGGGCACGCGCTGGACCACCTTCGTGTAGTTCCCGCTCGCGTTGTCGGGCGGCAGCAGGCTGAAGCGCGACCCGGTCGCGGCGCTGATGCTCTCCACCTCGCCGCGGAACGAGCGCCCGGGATACGCGTCTACGGTGAACGTCACGGGCTGCCCGACGCGCAGCTCGGTGAGCTGGGTCTCTTTGAAGTTCGCGACCACCCACGGCGGCGCGTCCGGGACGAGCATCGCCACGGCGCTCCCCGCGCCCACCATCTGCCCGGAGCTCACGGCCTTCTTGGAGAGCACGCCCGTCGCGGGGGCGCGGATCGAGGTCCACGCGAGATCGAGCTCCGCGAGATCGCGCGCGGCCTTCGCCGTGAGCACCTGGGCGGCCGCGGTCTCGGCGCGCGCGCGGGCCTGCGCGATCAAGGTGTCCACGTCGCTCGCCTGCTCGACGCGCGCGGAGGCCTCGGCCACGCGGCTCTGCGCGCTGCCCACGCTCGCCCGGATCCCCTCCGCGTTGCTCTTCGCTTGATCGAAGCTCGACTGGGCCGCGTCGAGCGCGGCCCGCGCGAGATCGAGCTGCGCCCGCGCGACGGCGCCCGCGGCCTCGAGCTTCTTCACGCGCTCGTGCTCGAGCTTCGCCTGGTCGAGCGCCGAGGTGGCCGCCGCGACCCGCGCGTCCGCTGCGGTGATCTGCTCGCGCGTCTGCGTGGCGGTGTACGCCGCGCCCGACAGCGAGGCCTTCGCGATCGAGCGCTGTCCGACCGCGTTCCGCTCGGCGATCTTGGCGTCCTCCTCGGCGGCGCGCGCGGCGGCCTGCGCCTTCGCGAGCGCCGCGTCGGCCTGGGCGAGCCGGGCGCGCGCCGGCGCGGGATCGA
>CAZHGG010000249.1:0-8083 GCA_964531755.1 uncultured Polyangiaceae bacterium | reverse complement strand
GTGTTGCGCACCATGCGCTGGTCGACGTCGAGCCCGAGGTGGGTGAGCATCACGATGACGTCGACGCTGGGGCGGAGCAGGTCGATGTAGAACTGCGCGACCTCCGCCGTGTTGAGCGGGGTGATCCCGAGGCGGTTCGGCTGGTCGAACACCGACGAGATGCTCGAGAGGTTCCCCATGCCGATGACCGCGATCTTCAGGCCGCCCTGGTTGAACACCGTGAAGGGGCGCGTGACCTGCCCCATGAAGGCGCTGTTGGGGGTCTCGGGGGTCTCGAACTTGTAGTTCGCGGCGAGCAAGCTGAAGGTGGACCAGTTCTGGAACTGCGTCGCCGCGTTCAGCGCGCCGCGGTCGAACTCGTGGTTGCCCACGACCGCGGCGTCGACGCCGAGCGCGGAGAGCGAGCGCACCTCTGGCTCGCCGGCGAAGAAGTTGAAGATGGGCGCGCCCTGGAAGCAGTCGCCCGAGTCGAGGTGCAGCACCCGCTCGCTGCGCGCGCGCTCGCGCCCGACGACGTAGGCGAGGCGGCCGACGCCGCCCACGTTGGCGACGCTGCCGAGGGCGCCGAGGCCGAGGTCGGCGTCGACCTGCGTGATGACCTGCTCGAAGGGGAGCAGGCGCGAGTGGATGTCGGACGTGTGGATCAACGTGAGGTTGACCTGGCACGACTTGCTCTCGCCCGGACCGCAGGGGCTCGACTGCGTGGGCCCGTCGTTGCCGCACCCGGGCGAGCCCGCGAGGGCAGCGGCGAGACCGGCGGCGACCACGACCTGAGAGAGCGCGCGACGAGGAGCGAGCGGGGAGAGGAAGCGACGAATGCGGCCCATGCGTCCTCGCACACTAGAAAAGAAAAGGAGATCTCGCACGAAAGATCGCCCACCGCGCCGCGGACGTCGGTCCGCCGTCGACGGACCGCTAGGGCCCGCCCGCGCCGAGGTCGTCGAGTCGGCCGGCGAGGCCGTGGGTGAGCACATGTGCGACCTCGGCGGTGGCGCGCGCGCGGAGCGCCGCGTCCGCGATGGTCTCGAGCTCTGCCAGACGAAAGCGCGAGAGGGCCTCGCGGACCTCCGGGATGGCGGTGCTCTCCATCGACAGCTCGCGCACGCCGAGGCCCACGAGCAGGCACGCTTGCGCGGGGTCGGAGGCCATCGCCCCGCACACCGACACGGGGATCGGGCGGCCGCGGGCCGCGACGACCACGCCCGAGAGCAGGCGAACGATCGACGGATCCAGCGGAGAGGCGAGGTGGGCGAGGGTGCGGCTCGTGCGATCGATCGCCAGCGAGTACTGCACGAGGTCGTTGGTGCCGACGCTGAAGAAGTCGGCCTCGCGGGCGAGCACGTCGGCCATGACCGCGGCCGCGGGCACCTCGATCATCGCGCCGAGCGGGAGCTCTGGCACGGTGAGGCCGTGCGTCGAGAGCACCTCGGCCTCGGCCTGCCGCAGCAAGGCGCGCGCGCGGCGGAGCTCGGTGACCGTGGACACCATCGGGATCATCACCCGGACGTGGCCGTGCGCCGACGCGCGCACCATCGCGCGCAGCTGGACGAGGAACACGGCGGGCGTCTCGAGGGCGAGCCGGATCGCGCGGAGCCCGAGCGCCGGGTTCATCTCGGGCGGGAGCTGGAACGACGAGGCGAACTTGTCGCCGCCCACGTCGAACGTGCGGAGCGTGACCGACGCCCCCTCGAAGGCGGACACCACGCTGCGGTAGGCCTCGAACTGCTCGTCTTCGCCGGGCAGGTCGACGCGGTCGATGTAGTGAAACTCCGTCCGGTAGAGGCCCACGCTCTCCGCGCCGTTGCGCCGCGCGAGCTCCGACTCGGCCGTGAGCTCGATGTTGGCGCTGAGCACCACGCGGACGCCGCAGGCGGTCGCCGCCGGGCCCGCCTGCCGCCCGAGGAGCCGCTCGGCCCGCGCGCGGTGGCGGAGCTCGCGGGCGCTCGCGAGGGCCTCGTCCTCCTCCGTGGGGTGCACGGTCACCGTGCCGGTCACGCCGCACACGATCACCCGGTCGCCCGAGCGGATGGCCTTGAGCGCGTCCTTCACGCCGACCACGCTGGGGATGTCGAGCGCGCGCGCCATGAGCGAGGTGTGGCTCGTGCGCGAGCCGATCTCCGTGACGAAGCCCAGCACCGGCTCGCGGACCATGCCCGCGGTGTCGGCGGGCGACAGGTCGCGCGCCACGATCACCATGGGCTCCGCGAGGCCGAGCGGGGCCACCGCGTCGCCGATCAGCGCGCGCAGCAGCCGGTCGCACACGAAGCGGACGTCGTGTCGTCGCTCCGCGATGTAGGCGTCGGCGCCGTCGGTGTCCGCGCCCTCGAACAGCTTCGCGAGGTCGTGCCGCGCCTCGCTCACGGCCCACTCCGCGCACTTCAGCTCGCGCCGGATCTTCGCCTCCACGCGGTCGTGCAGCATGGGGTCGGCGAGCATCACGAAGTACGCGTCGAGCACCGACGTCGCGGTCCCGGAGGGGGAGGGCAGCCCGGCCGCGACGCCCCGGATCTCGCGCTGCGCTTGGGTCGCCGCGTTCCTCACGCGCGTCACCTCGCGCTCGCGCTCGCTCGGGTCGATCGAGCGCCGCACGAAGGGAGGGTGGTGCCCGGTGATCACGAGGGCGCGCCCCACCGCGACGCCCGCCGAGCCCGAGACGCCCTCCAGCACCGCGCGCTCGGTCGAGGACAGGTCCACCGAGGGCGGGGGTGGGGTCTCCGAGGGTCGGTCGGTGGTCGACACGCTCAGCTCGCCTCGCCGAAGCGGTCGGCGATCAGCTGGCCAATGGCGGCGACGCACTCGTCGGCCCGCTCGCCGGTGGCGCGCACGTTCACCTGCGTGCCCTTGGAGCCGCACAGCAGCAGCACCCCCATGACGCTCTTCGCGTTCGCGGTCTGCCCGGCGTGCGTGACGGAGACGTCGCACGGGAAGCGCGACGCCAGCTGCACGAGCTTGGTCGCGGCCCGCGCGTGGAGGCCGAGGTCGTTGACGATGGTGAAGGTGCCCGAGTGCGCCTCAGGGGAGTCGTTCATGTGGCCTCGCTACTCCTTTTCTCCGCCAGGGGCGCCGGGCAGGGTCGCGCGGTCCTCGCTCCCGGCGTCGCTCCCGGCCTCGGCGGCGCTGATGCCGGTCGGCGCCTCGAAGACCGCGCTGTCCGTCCGCGCCCGACCCATGCCGCGGAGCACGTCGCGGTGCATGACACGCACGCCGGCGCCGAGCGCGCGCCCCAGCTCCTCCGCGAGGACCACGGAGCGGTGCCGGCCGCCGGTGCAGCCGACGCCCACGGTGAGGTAGCTCTTCCCCTCGCGCTCGTACTTGGGGATGACATACTTGAGCAAATCCAAGGTTTTACTGAGTAGTTCGTGCGCCTCGGGCTGGGCCAACACGAAGTCGCGCACTGGCGCGCTCGTGCCCGGCAGCGACTTCAGGTGGGGCACGAAATAGGGGTTCTCGAGGAAGCGCACGTCGAACACGAGGTCGGCGTCGACGGGCGGGCCGTACTTGAAGCCGAACGAGACGACGCGGGTCACCATGCGCGCGGCCGTGGTCTCGGGGCCGTACTGCGAGATGACCACGCGGCGCAGGTCGTGCACGCTGAGGCGCGTCGTGTCGATCACGCGCGACGCGCGGGCCCGCAGCGGCGCGAGCCGCTCGCGCTCGAGGGCGACCCCCTCGAGGACCCCGTGCACGCCGGCGTCGCCGTCCTGGGCCAGCGTGTGCGGACGCCGCGACTCGGAGTAGCGGCGCACCAGCGTCTCGTCGGAGGCGTCGAGGAAGAGCACCTGGAGATCGCGCTCGCCCGCCGCCTCGAGGTGGGTGAAGGTCTCCGCCACGTCGCCCATGAAGGCGCGCACGCGCACGTCGATGCCAAGCGCGACGCGGCGAACCCCGCCCCGCTCGCACAGCGCGACGGCGTCGGTCGCCAGCGCGGTCGGCAGGTTGTCGATGCAGAAGAACCCCAGGTCCTCGAGGGCGCGTAGGACCGTGGTGCGGCCGGCGCCCGAGAGCCCCGTCACGACGACCACGAGCGGCTTTGGGGGCGAGCTCACTCTTCCTCCTTGCCGAGCAGCTCTGGAATGAAGACGCTGCTCTCGGCGGGCTCCGGCGTCCTCGAGAGCGGCTCGGCGGCCAGCCGCCGCCCGGGCACGCTGGGGGCCTGGGTCACCTGCGGCGGGGAGATCGACTCGCCGTCGACGAGGCGGCCTTGCGCGCTGGGCTCGCGCGCGCTCTCCCTCGCGGCGTAGAGCCGCTCGAGGAACGTGCGGGCGCTGAAGGTCCCCGCCCTTCGCAGGAGCTCGTCGCGGGCTGCCATCTCCAGAATTGTACCCATCTCGCGGCCGGGCCGCACGGGGACCGTCAAGAGGCGAATCGGCGTCGAGAGGATCTCGTGGTGGGCGTCGTCCACGCCGAGGCGGTCGTAGTCGCCCTGCTCGCTCCACTCCTCGAGCCGCACCACCACGTCGATGCGCTTGCGCGCGCGGACCGCCGTGACCCCGAACATGTCCTTCACGTTCAGGATGCCGAGCCCGCGCACCTCGACGTGGTGGCGAAGGATCTCGTCGGCGGCGCCGAACACCGTGCCCGGGGGGCGCCAGTCGCAGTGGACCACGTCGTCGGCCACGAGGCGGTGCCCGCGCAGCACCAGCTCGAGGGCGCACTCGCTCTTGCCGATGCCGCTCTTGCCGAGCAGCAGCAGCCCCACCCCGAAGACGTCGACGAGCACCCCGTGCAGCTGGGTCGACGGCGCGAGCAGCTCGTCGAGGCTCGCGTGGAGGGCGTTGATGGTGCGGCTCGTCGCGGCGTGCACGACGAACAGGGGGGTGCCGCTCGCCTCGGCCGCGGCGACGAGCGGCCGCGGCGGGGCGATGCCGCGGGTGACGACCACCACAGAGAGACCGAGCCCGTAGAACGCCCGGCACGACGCGGCGCGCTCGGCCGGGCTGAGCGCTTCGAGGTAGGAGAGCTCGGTCTCACCGAGCACTTGCACGCGCGTCGGCACGAGGCCCCGGAAATGGCCCGCGAGCGCGAGCCCGTTCTTTTGCACGCGGGGGTGTTGGATGGGGCGGTCGAGCCCCGAGGAGCCCGCGTGCAGCGTGGCCGGGAGCCCCAGGCGCCCCTCGGCGAGCGCTTCGCGGACGGTGACGTCGCGGAGCGGCGGAGCCTCGGACACCTCGCCGCCCGCGCTCATGGACCCCGGCGCGCGCGCCCTGGCCGGCGGCTCGGCTGCCGAAGAGCGGCCCCCGCGGGTCGCGGCCTCATCCGGCGCGCTCCTGCTCCTCGTGGCTCACGAGCTCGAACGCGGCCGCCGGCTCGAGCGAGCCGAGCAGGCGGGCGCGGAACTCGGCGCTGCGCAGGAGCTTGGAGATCCTCGCGAGCGTGCGGAGGTGCTCCCCCACCTCGCGCTTCGGCCCGACCACCGCGAAGATGTGGTGCACCTTCGCGTCGTCGATAGCGCCGAAATCGAGGCCCGCGGGGACGAGGAGCAGCGCCGCGACCGGGTGCTCGAGCTCCGCGACCGCGGCGTGGGGGATGGCGACGCCCTCGCCGATCCCGGTGGACTGGAGCTCCTCGCGCTCTCGGAGGGCCCGGCGGAGGCTCTCCTCGGGGACCGAGCAGCCCTTGGCGAGGAGGCGGGCGAGCGTGCCTAACGCGTCGCGCTTCTCCAGCGCGGTGGGCGCGAAGGCGATGCGGTCGGGGGCGAGCATTTCAGAAAGGCGCATGGCAAGTGGATTCGTCGTGGGCGAGGGGGTGCCGGACTCGCCGCCCCTGAAGACGAGGCCGGCACCGCTCGCCGAGTGGGGTCAGTCCTCGACGTCGGGCAAGAGGTGCTGCGAGGCGCGGTCCGCGCCCTTGCGGCTGCTCCGCTCGGCGGCCTTGGTCTCGCGCACCTGGCGCTCCAGCTTGTCGATGACGCGATCGATGGATGCGTACATGTCCTCGGTCTGCTCGTGCGCGTGGAAGTGCTCGCTCCCCGAGTGCACCTCGACCTCCGCCGCGTGGAGCGTCTTCTGGCAGCTCAGCGTGACCTGGGCCTTCATGGGCTGCCGAAGAAACTTCTGGATCTTCGCGACCTTCTCGGTCGCGTAGCTCTTCACCGCCTCGGTCGCTTCCATCTGACGGAACGTGATCGCAATGTTCATGCGCGAAAACCTCCTGGCCGCGCGCCGACAACCGGTCGCGCTTTCTGCGAGCGCTCGAGCGCGAGTCTCGGGCTACGAAAAATCATAGAGGTTTTTCGCGGAAGTGCGGCGAAAAACGGTCCCAGCTTCAAAAATGCTTCTTCCGCTTGCTCGAGGCGAGGATTCCGAGCATCTCGCGGTACTTCGCGACTGTGCGGCGCGCGATCTGGATGCCCTCCGAGCTGGTGAGCAGCTCCACGATGGCCTGATCCGAGAGCGGGCTCGACTTGTCCTCGTCGTCGATGATCTTCTTGATGGCCTGCTTCACGCTCTCCGAGGCGATGTCCTCCTCGGCCACGCGGCGGATCGACGAGTTGAAGAAGTACTTGAGCTCGAACAGGCCCTGCGAAGTGTGCACGTATTTGTTCGTGGTGACGCGGCTGATGGTCGACTCGTGCATGCCGACGGTCTCGGCGATGTCGCGCAGGATCATGGGCTTGAGGAACGCGACGCCCTTCTCGAAGAAGTCGCGCTGCTTCTCGACGATGCACTCGGTGACGCGGATGATGGTCTTGCGGCGCTGCTCGATGGCGCGGATCAGCCACTGGGCGTTGCGGAGCTTCTCGCCGATGAACTCCTTCGCGTTGGGGTCCTTCAGCAGCTGCTTGGTGAGGTTCTCATTGATGTAGAGCCGCTGCACGCCGCGGTCGTTGTCGGTGACCACCCATTTCCCGTCGCCGTCTTTCACGATGTAGACGTCCGGCGTGATGGCGATGCTGCGGTCGTCCATCTCCGAGAAATTGCGGGCGGGCCGGCTCTCGAGCTTCTGGATCTCCTTGACCGCCTCGTACACCTCCTCCACGGGCACCTTCAGGTCACGCGCGATCGCCTGGTAGTTGTGCTTCTCGAGGTTGTGGATGTGGTTGTCGATGATGGTGAGCTCGAGGTCGTCGCAGCCGTACATCTCGGCCTGGACCCGCAGGCACTCCTGGAGGTTGCGCGAGCACACGCCCACCGGGTCCCACTCCTGCATCATGCGGAGCACCTCGGGCGCGTCCTCGGGGTCGAGGCCCACCTCGTCGGCCAGCTCCTCGATGGTGAGGTCCGGGGTGCGGCCCTGCGGGCGGTCGATGCCCTTCAGGTCGAGGAAGCCGTTTTCGTCGAGGTTGCCGAGCACGAGCTCGGCGAACCGGCGCTCAGCCTCCGTGAAGTCGCTCACTTGCAGCTGCCAGCGCAGGTGGTCCACGAGGGAGGTCTGCTTCGTGAGGTTCTGCTCGATGGGGGGCAGCTCGTCGAAGGCGCCGCGGTTCGAGGGGAGCGCCTGCTGGAGGTTTCGGTTCTCCAGGAACTGCTCCCAGTCGATGTCTTGGACGCGCTTCTCCTCGGCCTTGTTGTCGCTGGAGGCCGCCCGGACCCGCTCTTCCATGCGGTCGACGAGGCGCTCGCCGTCGGCGTTCCCGGTGCCCGAGTCCTGCTGGGCCTCGCGGCTGCGGGCGCGGGGGTCGATGTCGTCGTCGGCCAGGACGGGGTTGCCGTCGAGCTCCTTGCGGATCTCGTCGATGAGCTCGAGGCGCGAGAGCTGCAGGAGGCGGATCGCCTGCTGGAGCTGGGGCGTCATGACGAGCTGCTGGCTCAGCCGAAGCTGCTGCTTGATCTCCATCGCGAGTGTTCCTTCGGGTGTCTAAAAAAACAGCCCCAGGGGAAGAGTAACAGGCGAGGCGAGGCGCGACAGCGATTTTCGTGCCAGCGGCCGCGCGCCGACTAGGGCGCGGTGAGGGTGCCGAGGTACCGCCCGCGCACCGCGGCGTGCTCGCGGAACTCGGCCGGCGTGCCCACCGTGACGAGCGCGCCGTCGAGCAGCAGCCCCGCGCGGGTGCACACGCGGAGGGCCTCGTCCACGTGGTGGTCGGCCAAGACGACCGCCGCGCCCGCGCCCGCGAGCGCGGCGAGCAGGGCCCCCAGTCGGG
>CAZHGG010000248.1:0-8096 GCA_964531755.1 uncultured Polyangiaceae bacterium | reverse complement strand
GCGACCCGCGGCCGCGAAGAATACGCTTCGCCCGGCTTTCGGGTTCGGCTAGTGATCCGCGCATGATCCTCGGTGGCGCGGGCGGAAGCAGGGGCGGGAGCGGAGTCAGGGGCGGCGGCGCGGGCCCGGCGGGGGCCTCGCAGCTCAAGTCGATCGGCGAGCGCGACTTCGAGGTCGAGGTCTTCCAGAGCGAGCTGCCCGTGCTCATCTACTTCTCGTCGCAGCGAGCGGCCGCCTCGGCGCGCGCGACCGACGCCGAGGTGGAAGCGCTCGGGGCCGATCTCCAGGGCAAGCTGAAGATCGTGAAGGTGCTCATCGAGAACGCGCCCACGCTCGCGCGGCAGCTGCGCATCCAGCAGGTGCCCATGTTCATGGTGTTCGCCGGCGGCCGCATCGTCGACGGACAGGCCGGCCCGCTCGGCAAGCGCGCGCTGCGCGCCATGGTCGAGCGTCACCTCCCGCGCGCCGAGGGTGCGCTGAAGGTCGAGGAGGTCGTGGAGCTCCAGAAGCAGGGCGCGATCTCGGTGGTGGACACGCGCGACGCCGGCGCCTTCGCCCGCGCGCACATCCCCGGCGCCACGAACCTGCCGGCCGAGGAGATCGAGACCCGCCTGGCCGAGCTCTTCATGCTCGGTGGGCAGCCGGTCCTCTACTGCCGCTCGGGCGACAAGGCGAAGGAGCTCGCGGCGAAGCTCATCGCCGGAGGCACCGAGGTGAGCTTCCTCGAGGGCGGCTTCCTCGCGTGGGAGTCCGAGGGCCTGAAGATCGAGCGGGCCTAGCTCGAGCCCGCGGCCCGCGGTCCGCCGCGGTCACGCCGCTTGGTGCGCGCGCGCGGGTCGAGCGCGTCACGGAGCGCCTCCCCGACGAGGTTCGTCGCGACCACGGTCGCGAGCAGGAAGAGGCCCGGGAAGAGCAAGAGCCAATACGCGTCGGGCCGGTCGCGGACGTCGCTCATGACCTGTCCCCACGACGCGAAGCGACCGCGATCGCCCACGCGCAGGAAGTCGAGCTGCGCCTCGAGCAGCACGACCGCGCCCAGGCCGAAGGTCGCCGACACGATGGCCTGGCCGCGCGCGTTGGGGAGCACGTGCCGCAGCAGCACGCGCAGCGGCGAGGCGCCGAGCGCACGCGCGGCGAGCACGTAGTCGCGCGAGCTCACGTCGACCACCTCGACCCGCACGAGGCGCGCGACCTCCGCGAACCGGGCGGCGACCACGGTGACGAAGAGGGTCTCGAGGTCGGGGTGCGGGAGCGCCGCCTGGACGCAGAGGATGAGCACGAAGCTCGGGATCGCGCTCATCGTGTCGGTCACCCGCTCTGTAAAAAAGTCAATTGTTCCGCCAAAGTAGCCGGCCGTGGCGCCGATGAACGCCCCGAGCGCGACGTACGCGCACACGGTGAGGAGCGCGAAGCCGAGCTGGGTACGCACGCCGTGGATGGTCTGGGCGAAGACGTCGCGCCCGCGCGAGTCCGTCCCGAACGGGTGCTCGGCCGAGGGGGGCGAAAGGCGCACGCTCGACTCGGAGGTGGGTCCGTGGCGCACGATCGGGTAGACCGCGAACACGCTGCCCGGCCGCTCGAGGGCCTGCTCCGCGAGCCGCGCGTTGTCGCGGCCCGTGAGCGAGCGCGGGTGCGTGACCGCGGGCAGCACGTACACCACCCCGTCGACGGAGCAGAGCAGCGGGTAGTCGCTGGCGACGAGCTCGGCGAGGATGGCGACGAGGGAGAGCAGCGCGAGGACGAGGGCGCCCCAGCGCGCCAGGCGCCGCTCGGTGAGCCGGTGGAGCGCGTGGCTCACCGAGCCCACGCGCGTGCGCCGACGCGGCGGGCTCACGCGAGCCGCCCGCGGAGCTGCCGCTCGCGCACGCGCGGGTCGAGCAGGCCGAGCGCCACGTCGCTCGCGATGAGCATGACCGTCGTGACCGCCGCGGAGAGGAGCACCGTCGCGACGATCCACGCGGTGTCGTGGGCCTCGATCGCGCGGAGAGTCTCCCACCCCATCCCACGGATCGAGAAGACCTCCTCGATGACGAACGCCCCGCCGAGCAGCGCGGGGAACTGGAAGCCGGCGAGGGTCACGGTCGGCAGCACCGCGTTGCGCAGCGCGTGGACGAGCGCGAGCCGCAGCGCGCTCGCCCCCTTGGCACGGGCGGTGCGCACGTAGTCGGCGTGGATCACCTCGAGCAGCGACGAGCGCTGGTGGCGCGACAGGGTGGCGAGGGCCGTGATCGCGAGGGCGACGAGCGGCACCGCCACGCCCGCGTAGCTCCGCACCTTCGCCAGCGAGAACAGGACCTGCGCGACCCAGAACGTGGGGAGCGAGTAGCCCACGAAGAGGGCGGCCGTGATGACCCGGTTCCACACGCGCCCCCGCCGCCAGGCCGTGAACGCGCCGATCGGCACCGCGAGCGTGAACGCGAGGAGCATCGCGAGGAAGGTCATGACGAAGGTGACCGGCGCGCGCTCCTTCAGCTTCGCGTACACGGGCTCGTTGTCGCGCGTGGAGAGGCCGAGCTGGCCCGTGGCGGCGCCCACCGTCCACTTCGCGTACCGCGTGTCGCCGAGCGTGGCGGCTACGCGCGCGGTGCCCTCGCGCTCGACGAAATCGGGCTCGTGGATGAACCACCAAGAGCGCCAGTCGGCCAGCGCGCGGCGCGCCTCGGCGGGAGAGGCGTCGACCGGCAGCGCGGCGGACCGCTGGGTGGCGTGCGCGAGGAGGCCCGTGAAGCGCGCGCGCACCTCGGGATCGGTCGTCTCGAGGGCGGCGGCGAGCAGCTCCGGGAGCGCGTACGTGTCGAGGATCTCGAGCTCACGCTGGCGGGCGGGCGTGGCCTTCTGCGCGAAGCGGGCGACGCTGCGGCGCACCGCGGGCGCGGTGAAATCGGTGGAGCGATCGTCCCAGAAGCGCCGCCAAAAGAGGAGCGCCGCGTCGGCGTCGGAGCCGTCGGGCGCCTCGAGGCCCATGCGCGCGGCGAGCGGCAGGAGCGCGCGCGACACGCGTCGGCGCCCCTCGGGATCGAGCGCGTCGAGCCGAGGCATGAGGTGGGGCAGCGCCGCGCCGCCGAGCCGGACGAGGGTGTTCGCGGCCACCGGCCCCTCGTTGTCGTCGAGCTGCAGGTGGAGCAGGCACTCCTCGGTGACCACGCGCACGTCCCGCGGCACGACGTTCACCACACGAGGCAGGTCGAGGAACAGCCCGCGGCGCCGCTCCTCGAGGGCGAAGTGCGCCTGCGGTGCCCGGAGCAGCGCCTCGCGCTCCTGCGGGCTCAGCCGCGTCGCAGGATCGGGGAACAGCGTCGTCAGCAGGAACACGACGAAGCTCACCCCGAACAGCGTCGGGACCGCCCAGAGGGCGCGGCGGAGGGTGTAGCGCAGCATCGCGTGTGGGCATCATCGCACGATCGACCGGCGAGACGAGCGTCGGAGAGAAATCGGGTTCGCGTTCGGGGGGCCGTCGATTACCCTCGCGGGAAGAAATGGACGACCTCGAAGCGCTCAAGGCGAAGGCCCGCGACTGGATGAACGGCGACCCCGACGCCGGCACGCGCCAGGAGGTGCGCAAGCTGCTCGAAGAGCACGAAGAGGCGCCCGGCTCGAACGACCTCGCCGACCGCTTCGCGCAGCGCCTCGAGTTCGGCACGGCGGGCCTCCGCGGCGTGCTCGGCGGCGGCCCGAACCGCATGAACCGCGCCGTGGTGCGCCTCGCCACGCACGGCCTCGCGCAGATCGTGCTCGCGGAGGTCGACGCCCCCAAGACCCGCGGCGTGGTCGTTGGCTGCGACGCGCGCCTCATGAGCCGCGAGTTCGCCGAGGACACGGCCTGCGTCCTCGCCGCCCACGGCATCCGGGTCTTCCTCTTCACCGACGTGAGCCCCACGCCGCTCGTGGCGTACGCGCTCACCGCGCTCGGCTGCGCGGCCGGCGTGGTGGTGACCGCCAGCCACAACCCACCCGAGTACAACGGCTACAAGGCCTACTGGGAGAACGGGGCGCAGATCGTCCCGCCGATCGATACGCTGATCGCCGACGCCATCGACGGGGCGCCGGCGGCGAAGGACGTGCCCATCCTCTCGCTGGCGGAGGCGCGCCGGCAGGGCCTGGTGCTCGACGTGCCGTTCGCGATCGAGGAGCAATACCTCGCCTCCGCGGGCGCGCTCGTGCCCTCCAGGGGCGCGCGGCGCGATCTTCGCATCGTGTACACGCCCATACACGGCGTGGGCGGCCGCCTCGTCGCGAAGCTGCTCGCGGAGGCCCACTTCTCGTCGCTGCACGTCGTCGCCGAGCAGGCCGCCCCGGACGGCCGCTTCCCCACCGTCGCCTTCCCGAACCCCGAGGAGAAGGGCGCCATGGACCTGGCGTTCGCGCTGGCGCGGTCGGTGTCGGCGGAGCTCGTGCTGGCCAACGACCCCGACGCCGACCGGCTCGCGGTCGCCGTGCCGAGGACGGGCGAAGGCGGCGCGGTCGACTACGTGCAGCTTACAGGCAATCAGGTCGGCGTGCTCCTCGGCCACCACGTGCTCTCTCGGGACCCCGAGCCTGCGAGCGCCGTGCTCCTCGCCTCGCTCGTGTCGTCGCCCATGCTCGGGGTGGTGGCGCGCGCCGCGGGCGCCACGTACGAAGAGACCCTCACCGGGTTCAAGTGGATCGCGAACCGCGCGATGGCCCTCGAGGCCACCGGCGAGCGCCGCTTCATCTTCGGCTACGAGGAGGCCCTCGGGTACACCGTGGGCGGGCTCGTCCGCGACAAGGACGGCGTGAGCGCCGCGCTCGTGTTCGCCGAGCTGGCGAGCGAGCTCGCCGCGGAGGGCCAGAGCGTGCTCGATCGCCTCGAGGAGCTCTACCGGCGCTACGGCCTCTTCGTGAGCACGCAAGTCAACCTCACCCGAAAGGGCCAGGCGGGGGCGCAGGAGATCCGCGCGATGATGGACGGCCTGCGCGAGCGGCCGCCCACGAAGATCGGCGCGCTGGCGGTGGTCGCCACCTCCGACCTCGAGGCGGGCACCCGCGCGGAGGGCGGCGCCTCTCGGCCGCTCGCCCTGCCGAAGAGCAACGTGCTGGTCTTCGAGCTCGAGGGCGGCAGCCGCGTCATCGCGCGCCCGAGCGGCACGGAGCCCAAGGTGAAGTTCTACGTCGACGTGTGCGAGCCCATGGCGGCGGGGGAGCCCCTCGCGGTCGCCCGCGCGCGCGCCGAGGCGGCGATGAAGGCGCTCGCCGACGCGTTCGTGGCGCTCGCCGTCCCCGCGACCTGAGCCACACGTCGTCCCGTCGCGGCGTCAGGCCGCGAGGCGCGCGAGCCGCGCCTTGCGGGCGGGACCGAACGGCGCCATGAGGCGGAGCGCGGCCATCGCGCCCTGCTCGAGGGGCTCGGCGAGGCCGGCTTGGCAGTCGGGCGGCACCTCGATCGCGTAGCCGCGCTGGAGCGCGTCCGTCGCGGTGGCCATGATGCCGATCTCGGTGAGGCACCCGGTGAGGAGCAGCGAGTCGACCTTCAGCTCGTCGAGGACCTCCTCGAGTCGCGAGCCCACGAAGCCGCTGTAGGTAGGCTTCTTCACCACATGATCGGTGGGCAGGGGCGCGAGGTCCGGCCACACGTCGTTGCCGCCGGTGCCCGCGACGTTGTGCGCGCCCCACCCGGCCAGATCTGTGTCTTCCGGGCCGTGCTCGTCGACGACGTAGACCACCGGGACGCCGGCCGCGCGCGCCGCCTCGAGGCGCGCCTTGAGGGCGGGGACCACGAGCCGCGCGCGAGGAACCTCGAGCGGCGCGCCCGGGGTGAGGTGGTCGACGAGCATGTCGACCACGAGGACCGCCGAGCGCGAGGGGGTCCGCGAGGACAGCGTTCGGAGGAGCCGCGACCGGACGTCGGGCCCGGGCGCCTCCGGGGGGAAAGCGCGGCCGAGGGCGGAGAGGGTCTCCCGCACCGCCATGTACCCGGCGACGACCTCTGGCGGGGAGAGCTCGAGCAGCGCGCCCTCGAGGCGCGGGTGGCGCGCCGCGAAGTAAACCGCGAGCAGCTCGGCCGTAGCCTCGTCGTTCTCAGTGGGGTCGTCGCTCATTGGGGTGCCGGGCTCCGAGGCGGGTTCGGCGTTGTTCCCCCCGGCAGCGCCTCTCTTCTTTCTACGCGCCGGGCGGGCGATTGGATCGACCAAACCCGAAACCGGCATGTAGCACGCGGCGGCCCGGCCGTGGCGCGGACGCGACCCTTGTGGTGCGGGCCCACCTTTGGTGTCATCCCCCCTGTGACACTCGAACGCATCTTCGCCCGGGGCCTCGAGGTGAGCGCGAGCTCTGCCCCGATTTTTCGCTTCAACGAGGCGCGTGGCGCCATCGTGGACGACGTAGTGGCGCGCGTGGTGGGGGGTGTCAAGGACCCGCTCTACGCCCTCTCCGACGCGGCGTACCTCGAGATGCGCCGCCTCGGTCCACGCGGGGGGCACGAGCTGGCCGAGTGGAAATCGCTCGCGGGCAAGCTCGGCCGCATGTCGGAGGGTGAGCTCCGGGCGGCCGTCACGAAGTACGCGAAGCTGTACGCCTGGGACGTGGCCGGGAATTTCGACCCCCGCGTGTACCAGTTCGCCTCTCGCGCCATGGCGCCGCTCCTCGGGGCGCTGATGTCGCCCCGCGCGATGGTGAAGAACATCCCCCAGTCGCTCGACCTCACGGCGCTCGACAGCCGCATCGTCGTGCAGGGGCCCCGCGAGCACGTCCGGAAGCTCACCGACCTCGGCACCGTGGTCTACACGCCCACCCACCTCTCGAACCTCGACTCGGTGGTCTTCGGCTTCGCCCTCGAGCGCGCGGGCCTGCCCCCCGCCACCTACGGCGCGGGCAAGAACCTCTTCACGAACCCGGTGCTGAGCTACTTCATGCACAACCTCGGCGCCTATCGGGTGGACCGGCGCCTGCGCCACGCGCTCTACAAAGACGTGCTGAAGGCCTACTCGTGTGTGCTCCTCGAGCGCGGGTACCACAGCCTCTTCTTCCCGGGCGGCACGCGCTCTCGGTCGGGCGGCGTCGAGCGAAAGCTCAAGCTGGGGCTCGCGGGCACGGGCATCGAGGCGTTCGCCCGCACAGTCGAGGCCGGGCGCCCACGGAAGGTGTTCTTCGTCCCGGCCACCATCAACTACCTGCTGACCCTCGAGGCGGAGACGCTCATCGACGACTTCCTCCAAGAGGAGGGCAAGGCGCGGTTCATCATCGACGACGACGAGTCCACCCGCGTGGGCCGGGTCGCCGCGTTCGTTCAGAAGCTCTTCGGGCTCGACGGCGCCTGCGTGGTGCGCTTCGGGCAGCCGCTCGACTGCTTCGGCAACCTCGTCGACGACGAGGGGCGCTCGCACGACGCGCGCGGCCGCGAGGTGCCCGCCGAGACATTCCTCGAGCGGCGCGACGGCACGCGCGGACGGGACACGAAGCGCGACGCGGAGTACACGCGCGAGCTCGGCGACGCGATCTGCCGGGCGTTCAAGCGCGACACCGTGGTGATGTCCACGCACGTGGTGGCGGCCGCGGCGTTCGGCGCGCTGCGCCGGCACGTGGGCGACAAGAAGGGAGATTTGTTCGCGATTCTGGGGCACAAGGACGACTTCCGGGTGCCGCGCGCCGAGCTCGTGAAGGAGGTCGAGCGCCTCCTCACCGAGGTGAACGCGCTCGAGCGTCGCGGCCACATCGTGGTCGCCCCCGGCCTGCGCAACCGCGACGCGCCCGGTGTGCTCGAGGACGCGCTGCGCGCCCTCGCGGGCTACCACGTCGAGGACGTGCTATCCCCTCGCGGCGACGACCTCGCCCTGTCGCACACACGACTCCTGTTCTATTACCAAAACCGCCTCGCGCTCCACGGCCTCGGCTTCGACGCGCTGAAGTGACATCGGGACCCACGCGCTCCTTCTTTTCTACGTGTTCGCCCGAATCGGCGCTCGCGCAGGGAGAAAGATCGGCTATGGTCCCTCCCCCCGATCGGCAAAGCCATGAGCACAACGGAAAACCCCACCCCGCCGCCCGCCCCCGTGGGCGACCCGAGCGACGCCGCCGCGTCGCCTAGCCCGGCGAGCGACGTCTCGTCCGAGGCTCCCACCGTCCCCTTCGGCGCCGACCCG
>CAZHGG010000247.1:0-8100 GCA_964531755.1 uncultured Polyangiaceae bacterium | reverse complement strand
CGCGGCGTCGCGGCGTCGGGCGGAGGCGCGGCGTCGGGCGGAGGCGCGGAGCTGGTGGGGCCGGGCGAGGCGGACGTCGTCGTGGAGGGGGTCGGGCTCGCGCTCGGGCCGGAGCTCGACGCCGCCGGGGACGAGGGGTCGACGGCGCCGTCCTCGCTGCCGCAGGCGACCCCAACGACCATGCACGTCATGAGGGAGGCGGCGGCGAGGCCGTTGCGCAGCGCGGGACGGTCGTGGAGCATCGCCTTGGCGTACGGGCGGGGCCGACCTGGGTCAAGGGCGAAGCGCCGCGATCTCGCGCGCCTCTCGCGCCGCGCGCACGGTAGACTCACGCCATGCGGGGCGCTCGGGGATTGGTTCGGGGGACGCCGGCGGCGGCGTGGGGGCTCGCGATCGTCGGGACGGTGGCTGGCCTCGCGCTCGGGGCGAGCTGTTCGAGCGAGGCGCCGGGCCCCGCCGACGCGGCGGCGACGGAGGCGGGCGTGGACGCGCTCGTCCCAGCCGTGGACGCCCCCGAGCCCGTGGACGCGCCCGAGGTGGGCGTGGGCCTCGCGTGCAAAGCGACGCCGGACGGCGGCGTGCAGGGCACGTGTCCGCCGGGCCTCGCGTGCCTCCCCGCGCCCGGGGGATATTGCACTCTGCTGTGCGGGTTCGCGTCGTGCCCGCCCGGCTCGACGTGTGTCCTCACGCCGAAGGACGGGCCGCTCTGCGCCCGCGCGTGCGCGAGCGCGGCCGACTGCCGCGCGCGAGAGGGGTATACGTGTGATCCGGCGTGGAAGGCCTGCACGCAGTGGGTGAGCTCGCCGAGGCTGGCCGCGTGCGCGGGGCCCGCGCCCGCGCGGAGGTCGTTCGGCCCCGTGACTCAGCTCTCGACCGCCGCGGGGCCCGGCAAATACCATATGGAGCCGGCGGCCGCGCTCGACTCGCGGGGGGCGCTGAGCGTGCTCTTCATGGCGCGGAACGACCTCCTCGAGGGCAGCGCTCTTGGGGTATCGACTCTCTCGGCGACGGGCCAGCTCGACAAGGACAGAGCCCTCGCGACGCCCAGCAAATTCGCCTTCGACGCGTGGATGGCGCGCGACCGCGCGGGCACGCTCCACGCCGTCTACTTTGGACACGACGGCTTCGACGTGAACAGCAAGATTTGGTACACGACGAGCGCGGACGGCCTCGCCTGGGCCACACCGCGGAACGTGCTCGACGCCGCGGACTGCCCAACGGGCGCCGCCTGCACCGACAAGCCCATGATCGCGATTGGGCCCGACAAGGACGAGCCCACGCGCGAGCTCGTCGTGATCTCGTATGGCGCGCCCACGGGCACGCGCCTGCTCCGCTCGATCGACGGCGGCGCGACCTTCTCCAAGGGGGCGCTGGTCGGGGGGATAGGCGTGTACGGCGATCTCGAGATCGCCTCCGACGGCAGCGTCCACCTGACCGGCGCGCGCGCGGCGGGCTCGCCGCTCGGGGCCGCGGACAACGGCGTGGACTACGCGGTGAGCGTGGACGGCGCCCGCACGTTCTCCCCGCTGCGCTCCGTGAAGGCCGCGGGCGAGGCGACCCCGTTTTATTTCGTGAACCCGCAGGTGGTGTTCGACGCGGCGCGCGGGCGCGTCCACGTCGTGTACGTCGCCGGCGCTCCCGACGGCAAGTGGGACATCCAGCTCGCGACGTCGGGCGACGCGGGGGCCACGTTCTCGCGCGTGAAGGTCAACGACGACGCGCCGTGCGCGAACCACGCGACGCCCACCGTCGCGCTCGAGCCGGGCACGGGGCGCCTCCACGTGGCGTGGCTCGAGAACCGCGGCGGCGCGGGGCGCGCGGCCTACACCACGTGCGCCGCGGACGGCGCGACCTGCGCGCCGAGCGAGGCCATCAGCGACGTCCCCTTCGCCGCGTACGAGCTCGTGCGCCACTCGCCCGTGTGGATGGGCGAGTACTTCTCCCTCTTCTTCAACCCGGCGGGCACCGAGCTGCACGCCGTGTGGACGCAGCCCGTCACCGAGCCGTCCGGCCCGCGCTCGCGCATCTTCCACGCGAAGCGCGCCACTCCCTGAGCGGTCAGCGCTTGCCGTGGGCCCGGCGCCCCGGCTGCGCGGCGGCGATGAACTTGAGCCCCGAGAGCTTCTCCTGCGTGCGGTGCATCACCCACTCGGTGTCGAAGAGCAGCAGGGGGCGCCGCTCCACGTCGTAGACACACGCGATCGAGCCGCGGCGCACGATCTCCTCGGCGACGAACTTGGCGGAGGGGGTCTCCTCGATCCATCGCGCGTAGTTGTACGGGAGCCGATCGAAGAGCGCGGGGACGCCGTATTCGGCCTTCAGCCGGTACTGCACCACGTCGAACTGGAGCGGCCCCACGGTGCCGAGGATGGGCTCGGCGTCGTTCTCGTCGCGGTCGAAGAGGAGCAGCACGGCGCCCTCGTCGGAGAGCTCCTCGAGCCCCTTCTTGAGCTGCTTTCGCTTCATCGGATCGGCCGAGCGCACGCGGACGAAGTGCTCCGGCGAGAAGCGGGGGATGCCGTCGAACTCGACGTCGGGGCCGGTGCTGAGCGCGTCGCCGATGCGGAGCACGCCCGGGTCCCACACGCCGACGATGTCGCCCGAGTAGGCCTCGTCCACCGTGACGCGCTCTTGCGCGAGGAAGTTCAGCGAGCGCGAGAGGGTGAGCTTCTTCTTGGTGCGCACGTGGCGCACGTCCATGCCGCGCTCGAACTTGCCGGAGCAGATGCGCACGAACGCGATGCGATCGCGGTGCTGCGGGTCCATGTTCGCCTGGATCTTGAAGACGAACCCGGTGAAGTACTCCGCGTCTGCGGGGATCTCGACGTCGCCCGCGACGCGCGTGCTCGGCGAGGGGCAGAGCCCCATGAAGCGCGCGAGGAAGGGCTCGACGCCGAAATTGTTCATCGCGCTGCCGAAGAACACCGGCGTGACGCGGCCCCGGAGGAAAGCGCCGCGATCGAAGGCGTTTCCGGCGGCGTCGAGCAGCTCGAGCTCGTCGGAGAGCTGCGCGTGCTGGGTCTCCCCCATCTCGTCCTTCAGCGACGGGTCGTCGAGGCTGCCGACTTCCATCGCGGCCTTGTGCCCGATGTCGTCGCCCTCCTCGAACCGATAGAACGTGGCGCTCTCGCGGTCGTACACGCCGCGGAACGACGGGCCCATCCCCACGGGCCAGGTCATGGGCGCGCAGGGGATGCCGAGCACCTGCTCGATCTCGTCGAGGAGGTCGAGCGGAAGCTTCCCGGGGCGGTCCACCTTGTTGATGAAGGTCACGATGGGAATGCCGCGCATGCGGCACACCTCGAAGAGCTTGATGGTCTGCGGCTCCACGCCCTTCACGCAGTCGATGAGCATCACGGCGCAGTCGGCGGCCGCGAGCGTGCGGTACGTGTCCTCGCTGAAGTCGTTGTGGCCGGGCGTGTCGAGCAGGTTGAAATGGCAGCCGGCGTAGTCGAACTGGAGCACGCTCGTGCTGATGGAGATGCCGCGCTCCTTCTCGAGCGCCATCCAGTCGCTCGTGGCGTGCCGCGCCGCGCGCCGCGACTTGACCGAGCCCGCGAGGTGGATGGCGCCGCCGTAGAGCAGGAGCTTCTCGGTGAGCGTGGTCTTGCCCGCGTCCGGGTGCGAGATGATGGCGAAGGTGCGCCGCTTGGAGATGTGCGAGCGCAGGAGGGCGAGGTCGGACATGGGGGGCTTTGGCGCGGGTCCAGCGCGGAGGCACGCGGCTGCTCGCCGTGCTCTCACACCCGGGATCCGGCGTCAAGGCGAGCGAGGAGGACCGTCGGCCCGCACATGCGCTATACACCGGAGAATGCGCGCTCCCCGCCCCCTCGCCACAGCCGCCCTCGCCGGGCTCGCGCCCCTCGCGGTCGCGGCGCTCGGGTGCAACGGCCGCGCGACCAAGGCCGACTGCGAGCAGATGCTCGACAAGTACCTCGACATGGTGATCGCCGACGACCCCGAGCTCGCGAAGCTGCCGCCCGCGCAGAAGCAGGTCGCGCGCGACATGAAGCGCGCCGTGCGGAAGGCGCAGCCCTCGTACCGGAAGGTGTTCGAGCAGTGCGAGGCGGAGATCACGAAGAAGGAGCACCGCTGCGCGATGGCGGCCCCCAACCCCAACGTGTGGGAGTCGTGCATCGACTGACGCGCGCGTGAGCGGCCGCGAGCTAGCGCTCGCCGCGCTTGAGCATCTTGCGGTGGAGCAGCCGCTTCTTCAGCGGGCCGAGCTTGTCGATCATGAGCACGCCCTGCAGGTGGTCGTTCTCGTGCTGGATGGCGATGGCGAGGAGTCCCTCCGCCTCGAGCGTGAAGGGCTGACCGTCTCGCCCGAGCGCCCTCACCGTCACGCGCTCGGCGCGGACGATGTCCTCCTGCGCGCCGGGGAAGCTGAGGCACCCTTCGCCGAAGGTGGTCTCGCCCTCCTTCGACACGATCTCGGGGTTGATGAACACCCGCAGATCGCTCGGCTCGTCCTCGGTCGCGACGTCGATGAGGAAGAGCTGCAACGATTCGCCCACCTGCGGCGCGGCGAGCCCCACACCCGGCGCTGCGTACATGGTCTCCGCCATGTCGTCGATCAGCCGGAGCAGCTCGGGGGTGACCGCCTCGACCTTCTTGCCGGGCTGCCGCAGTCGCTCGTCGGGGTAGTGCAGGATCGTGAGGATCATGATGAGGAACGCCCTTAGCGCAAAACTGGCCATGGCGCAGCGCCGACGCAAGGCGCTGCGCCGCCTCGCGCCCTCTGCATGCAGGATGCACGCGACACCGCGCTCCAGCTCATCCGCAGGCCGCGCCGCTCACTCTTCCTCGGGGTAGGCGACCGCGCCGTGCACGTAGGCGTCGTCGCCGCAGCACTCCCAGACGGGCCGCACGATGCGCGGGGCCTCGGTGGGGGTCGCGGGGCCCTTCCAATCGACCGCGCCCGGCCTGCCGCGCGGGCCGAAGAGCGACGGCGCGACGAACGCGTGGAGCTCGTCGGCGAGCCGCCCCGCGAGGAAGCTGCCCGCGAGCTCGGCCCCGCCCTCGACCATCATGGAGACGATGCCACGCTCGCCGAGCAGGCGCAGGGCGCTCTCCAGGTCGACGCGCCCCGCGGTCGACTCGGGCGCCCGCAGCACCACCGCGCCGCGGCTCTGGAGCTCGGCCTCGGCCTTCGGGGAGGCGTCCAGGGAGCAGAGCACCACGAGCGGGATCTCCTGGGCAGACGCCACGAGCTGTCCGTCGAGCGGCAGGCGCAGCGTGGTGTCGAAGACGACGCGCACGGGGCTCGTGCCCGGGCTGTCGCGGACGGTGAGCCGGGGGTCGTCGGCCACGACGGTGCCGACGCCGACGGCCACCGCGTCGTGCGAGGAGCGCAGCGCGTGGACCTTCGCCCGCGCCTCCGGGCCGGTGACCCACTTGCTCGCCCCGCTCCGCGTGGCGATGCGCCCGTCGAGGGTGAGGGCGAGCTTCAGCGAGACGTAAGGCAGGCCGACCGTGATGTGCTTGAGCCAGGGCGCCGCGAGCGCGTGCGCCTCGGCCTCGAGCACGCCAGTGACGACCTGGATGCCGGCCTTGCGGAGGGCGTCGACGCCGCCGCCGCGCACGTGGGGGTTGGGGTCGAGCACGCCCACGACGACGCACGCGACGCCCGCCGCGATGAGCGCGTCCGTGCAGGGCGGGGTCTTGCCGTGGTGGTTGCAGGGCTCGAGCGAGACGTACACCGTGGCCCCGCGGGCCTCGGGGCCGGCGAGCCGGAGCGCGGCGAGCTCGGCGTGCTCGGCGCCGGCGCGCGCGTGGTGCGCGCGCGCGAGGATCTTGCCGTCTTTCACGACGAGCGCGCCGACGTGGGGGTTCGGTGACGGTCGACCGGAGTGGCCCTCTCCGATCGCCAGGCTCATCCAGGGCTCGTGGTCGACCATGCTCACGACGTCACCTCGGGCGCCTCGCCGGAGCGCGGCCCGCCGTCACGGGCGAGCGTCTCCAGCTCGGCGCGGAACTCGTCGATGTCACGGAACTGCCGGTACACGCTCGCGAAGCGGACGTAGGCGACGCCGTCGGCGGAGCGCAGGCGTCGCATGACCGACTCGCCCAGCGCCCGCGACGTGACCTCTTTTTCGCCTGAGTCCATCAGCTCGCGCTCGGTGGCGTCGGCCATCGCCTCGAGGGCCTCGAGCGACACCGGGCGCTTCTCGCAGGCGCGGCGGAGCCCGCCGAGCAGCTTCTGCCGGTCGAACGCCTCCCGCCGCGCGTCCGTCTTGACGACCAGCGGCCGGGCGATCTCGGCCCGCTCGTAGGTCGTGAAGCGGCGGGCGCACGACTCGCACTCGCGCCGGCGCCGCACGACGTCGCCCTGGGCGGACGCGCGGGTGTCGGTGACGCGGCTCTCGGCGTTCGCGCAGAAGGGGCACTTCATGCCGCGCGCTCGGTGCCGGCGTGGGCGCGCTCGGTGCCGACACGGGCGGGCCGCGGTTGCGTCGAATGCCACGGTTCTGCGGGGAGCTTCACGTTGACCGCCCCAGATACCACGCCCGCGGGCGGGTCGCACGCGAGACGTCGCGCCGGGCTCACGCCGGCTCGATCTTCCCGACGCGCCGGTGATGCCGTGCGTCGGCCGAGTGGGGCGTCTCGAGCCACGCCTCGACGATCGCCAGGGCGAGCCCCGGGCCGACCACCCGCTCACCCAGCGCGAGGACGTTCGAGTCGTTGTGCGAGCGGCTCATCGAGGCGGTGTACGTGTCGGAGCAGTTCACCGCGCGGACACCCGGGTGGCGGTTGGCGGCCATCGCCATGCCCACGCCCGTGCCACACACGAGGATGGCGCGCGGGAACTCCCCCGCGAGGATGCCCCGCGCCGCGCGGTGGGCGAGGTCGGGGTAGTCGACCGACTCGGCCGTGTGCGTGCCGAGGTCGACGAGCGTGACGCCCTTGGCGAGCAGCGCCGCCTTGAGGGCCTCTTTCAGGGCGAGGCCGCCGTGGTCGGCGGCGAGCGCGAGCGACGGCGCGGGCGTGTCGGCGCCCATTACTCGGCCCCGACGCGCGAGAACACGAGCGAGCAGTTCGTGCCGCCGAACCCGAACGAGTTGTTGAGCGCGTGCCGGATGGGGCGCTCGCGCGTGGTGTTCGCCACGTAGTCGAGGCGGCACTCCGGGTCTTGGTCAACCAGGTTGATGGTTGGCGGCACCCGGCCCCGGGCGAGCGCGAGCGCGCACACCGCGCTCTCGAGGGCGCCCGCGGCGCCGAGCAGGTGGCCGGTCATGGACTTCGTGGAGCTCACCCACAGCCCGTCGGCCTTTCGGTCGGTGGCGCGGGCGCCGAAGGCGGTGGTGATGGCCTGCGACTCGGCGATGTCCCCGATGGGCGTCGAGGTGCCGTGCGCGTTCACGTAGTCGATGGCGTCGGGGCCGAGGCCCGCGTCCTCGAGCGCCATGCGCATGGAGCGGACCGCGCCGGCGCCGCCGGGCGCGATGGCGGTCAGGTGGTGGGCGTCGCTCGACGCTCCGTACCCCGCGACCTCGGCGTAGATCTTCGCGCCGCGCTTGCGCGCGCGGCTCAAGGTCTCGAGCACCAGCACGCCGGCGCCCTCGCCGCAGAGGAAGCCGTCGCGGCCGCGGTCGAAGGGGCGGCTCGCGGCCGCCGGGTCGTCGTTGCGCTTGGAGAGGGCCATCATCGCCTCGAACCCGCCGATCCCGACGGGCGAGATGGTGGCCTCCGCGCCGCCGACGACCATGACCTCCATGCGGCGGTGGCGCATCCACATGAGGGCCTCGCCGATGGCGTGCGCGCCGCTCGAGCACGCGCTGGTGGTGCAGAAGGACGGCCCCCGGAGGCCGTAGAGCATCGACAGGTGGCCGGCCGCGAGGTTCGCGATGATGCCGGGGATGCTGTACGGGCTGATGCGCGATGGCCCCTTCTCGATGAGCGTGACCTTCGTGCGCTCAAGGGTGGCGAGGCCGCCGAGGCCGACGCCCACGAAGCACCCCGCGCGGTCGCGCTCCTCCTCGGCGAGCTCGAGCCCGGAGTCGGCGATCGCGAGCTTCCCCGCGGCGACCGCGAACTCGATGAACCGGTCCATCTCCTTCAGCTTCTTCTTCTCGATGAAGCCCGCGCCGAGGGGGTCCC
>CAZHGG010000246.1:3655-8103 GCA_964531755.1 uncultured Polyangiaceae bacterium | reverse complement strand
GCGACGCCGCTGCCCGACGGCGCGCTCGCGCCCACGCCCGACGGCGGCGCGCCACCAGCCGACGGCGGCGCCCCGCCCGCCCCCTGCGGCGCGACGAAATACAGCGAGACGCTGCCGACGAACACGGCCGACCTCAGCGGCGTGACGTTCAGCGCCGCGAACCCCTCGCCGTACGTGCTCTCGGTGCTCGAGCGCCGCTACCCGCTCGGCAAGTGGCTGGTCGAGGGCGGCCTGGCGAACACGGCGATCGGCGGCAGCTGCATCGACCGGTTCCTCGGCGACAAGTCGAGCGGCGACGCGGTGATCCGGCAGCTCTCCACCGTGGTGCACGAGTGCGGGCACTTCTTCGACCTCACCGACCGGGGCGCGAGCTCCAGCACGTACAACGTGCGGACGGACATCGTCTTCAAGTGCAGCCAAGGCGACGCGCAGGGTCGCGGCGGGGTCACGTTCGCGCGGAGCCGCATCACGAAGGACGCGTACGCCGCGAAGCGGCCGGCGTGCGGTGGGCAGTCGCGCCCAGGGTGCGACACGTACGCCGACGTCTACCTCGACGGCAACCCCGACGACAGCACCTTCCAGGGCGGCGATCAGGGGTTCAGCTCGGTGCTCGAGGAGACCACCCAATACGTCAACTCGCTCGCCACGGCGTACGCCTTCGAGGACCGCTACCGCTCCCGCAAGGTGAGCGAACGTGACGGAATACTCACATTTCAGTGGTACATCGAGCGGTACCTCCTGCTCGCCAAGGCGAGCTACCCGGCGGCCTACACGCTCATTCGGGAGGACGCGTGCTGGCGCCAGGCCGTGCTCACGGTGTGGGACCGCGCGGACTTCTACCTCGAGGCCACCAAGAGCCTCTCGAGCCTCGGCATCAACGACGCCGCGATCCTCGCGCTGGTGAACGACCCGGTGCTCAAGGCGGAGATCGACGCCCTGCGCGCGCTCGAGTGCAAGTAGCGAGGGCTCGGGGGCGGGCCGCCTCCCTTGACAGCGGCCAAGCGGGGCGCTAGCCCCTCTCCCCATGAGCCAAAACGTCGAGAGCCCCGCGCCGCAGCCGTCCACCGCGCAAGCCTCCGCGGAGCGCCTGAGCGAGGCCGCGTCCCCGCAGGCCGCGCCGTTCTTCGCGCGCTTCCTCGAGACCCTCCCGCGCGTGGCCACCGGCCTCCGCGCTGGGCGGAGGGCGTGATGCGCGCCGAGGCGCCCGAGGCGAAGGCCGCCGAGGTCGTGGCGAGCGAGCCGCGCCCTACGGTGGCCCCCGTCGTCCCCTTCTTTGCGCGGTTCATCGAGGAGGTCCCGCGCGTGCGCAGCGGCCTCCGCGCCGGCCGCCGCGTCTGATCGCCCCCGCGCCTCGCACTACGCCGGCTCGTCGTCTCGGGGTCGGGCGCAGGTCTCGCAACGCAGCTCACCAGCGGGGCTCCGCGTGACCGTCGTGGTCGTCACCCACAGTGAGCACGACGCGGCGGTCGACGCCGTGCTCGACGCCGTTCGCGCGCGCGGAGAGCGCGCCGTGAGGTTCGACGGCGACCACTACCCGACCCGCGCGTCGCTGACGTTCGAGCTCTCGGACGACGCCCCCGCCGGGGGCGCGATCGCCGACGACGCGCTCGACGAAGGCGGGCCCGTGGCGCTCGAGGACGTCCGCGCGATCTGGCTCTACCAGACGTGGGCAGGCTACAGGCTCCCCGCGGGCCCGTACCGCGCGCTGGGGCAGGAGCTCGCTGCGGCGGCCATGCAGGGCACGCTCGAGGCCTCCGGAGCCTTCGTGATGGACCCTCCAGGGCCCGCGGAGCGCAAGCCGGTCCAGCTCCGCGCGGCGCGCGCCGTGGGCCTCGCCATCCCGCGGACCATGGTGTCGAACGATCCGGCCTCGGTGCGCCGCTTCGCGGAGGTCGTGCGCGCGCGCGGCGGCGAGGTCGTGACCAAATCGCCTGGGACGTGGCTCAAGCAGTTCGAGGACGACGGGACGCTCACGGCGAAGGCCTACACGAGCGTGGTCACCGACGAGGCGCTCGACGCGCTCGAGGGCCTGCGCCTGGGGCCGATGATGTTCCAGGAGCGCATCCCGAAGCGCCGCGAGCTCCGCGTCGTGGTCGTGGGCCACGACGTCTTCGCGGTCGCGATCGATCCGAGCGAGTCGCCCGACGGAGAGGTCGACTGGCGGCGCAGCCACGCCCATGACTACACGCGAACGCCGTACGCGCTCCCCGCCGAGATCCACGCGCGGGTGCTGGCGCTGATGGACCTCCTGGGAGTCAACTACGCGGCGCTCGACCTCATCGTGACCCCCGAGGGGCGCCACGTCTTCCTCGAGGCGAACCCGAGCTGCGGCGGCTTCGAGCAGCTCCACGAGGCCGGGCTCCCGGTGGTGGACGCGATCGCGGACGTGCTCGTGGGGAGGCGGCGCCGGCGCGCGCCCGCGCGGACACAGCTCTGGGCCCCGGCGGACACCTAGCGCGCGCGCGCGGGCGCGCGCGGCGAATTAGGAGCGCTGGCGACGGCGCGGATCACGCGCGGCGGCGCGGCGAGCGCGGCGGCCCCTCGCCTCGCGAGAAAGTATGCGACGCTGCGGACATGAACCGCCCGGTCCAGGCGCGCCGCGCGATTCGGCGGACGTCGCGCGTCCACGTCCTGCGCCTGTCGCTGATGCTGGTCGCGTCGTGTGGCGGCGCGCCCATGCCTGCGCCGAGGCTCACGCCTCCGCCGAGCGCCTCGACCACCCCGGCGGACGCGGGCGCGGCGCACGCCTCGTCTCCCGCCCCTCGACCGCCGAGGCCCGGCCCCTCCCTCTTCGTCGGGCGCCAGCAGACGTGGCTCGTGCTCGCGAGCGGTCGCGTGGCCTCGTGGGGCGAAGAGGTCGACCTTCGCCAGCCTGCGCCCGCGAGGCCGATCGTCGTCGCAGCGAGCCAGGGGATCGTGGGGGTTCGGGCGGCGAGCGAGCGCTCGCTGCAAGACGCCGAGTACGACGTCTGCATGATGAAGGGCCCCCACCAGTGCCCGCCGCTCCGGCCCACCACCCCGCCCTCGCAGCTCGACGGCGCCAAGCTGGTGGACGCCCACGAGGCGAGCGCGTGCGGGGTGATGCCCGACTCCACGCTCCGGTGCGTGGGCCCGATCGCCACCGAGCTCGTAGACTACCGCGCGGACGCTCCGCCGAGGGTGCGGGACTTCGGCAAGTACTCGGACATCGTCGAGCTCTCGGTGGGCGCGGGGCACGGCTGCGCCCTCCGCTCGAGCGGCGAGGTCATGTGCTGGGGCCACATCGGGCACGGGCTGCTCGGCGACGGCCGCACCTCGAGGCGGGAGCGCGCGCCCGTGGTGGGCGTGAGCGACGCCGTGCGCGTCGCCCTCGACGCCTGGAGCAAGGACGGAGGCTGCGCCATCCGACGGAGCGGGCGCGTCGCGTGCTGGGGGTCGAACGCGCGCGGACAGCTCGGCGTGAAGCCGAGCGACCTGGTGGGTCGGGCCATCGCGGAGGACGTCCCCGGCGTGGAGCAGGCGGTGAAGTTCGTCGTCGACGGGCGCTGCGTCCTCCGCGCCGACGCGCAGGTGTCGTGTTGGGGGGCGGTCCCGCCGTACGACCCAGACCGCAAGCCGGGCGCCGACCTCAGTCCGTTCATCGTGGGCGTGCGCGACGCGGTCGACGCCGATTGGGTGAGCGGGAAGGGCATCTGCGTGGTGACGAAGCGCGGCACCGTCGAGTGCGCGGGCAAGACGAGGTCGACGCTCTCGCGCTCCGCTGGCGCCATCGCGATCTCGAGCGATATCGCGAGCTTGAACACGCTCGTGTGCGTGCTCCTCCGCGGCGGGCTCCTGCGATGTTGGGAGTACGAGGCGGCGGAGTCGAGGACGTTCGCCGTGCCGAGAGACTCGGTGGAGGTCGACGCGCTCGCCGTCGAGAGCCACTGGCCGGGCGCCCACGACGCGGTCTACGCCGTGCGCACCGCCTCTGGCGCGGTGGTGGCCGGGACCGGCATCGGGAACGCCGACGGCAGCGAGCCCCCCAAGGCGAGCCCGCGGGGGCTCCGCGTCTCGGGGACCTTGTCGGTCGAGCGCCGCGGCGTGGCCCGGATGGCGCACGGCACCGTCGGGTACGATCGCGTCGAGACCGACGGCCGCGCGTTCGCGTTCGGCGACGAAGTGCCCGACGTCACCGACGCGGTCGACATCGCGAGCAACGGCGTCGCCGCGTGCGTCGTGCGTCGTGGAGGGACGGTGGAGTGCTTCGGCGAAGAGCGGGGCGCGAGCTTGGGACGGGGCGTCGCCGCGTACGCGCCTGCGCCCGTGAAGGTGACGCTGCCCGAGCCGCCCTTGCTGTGAGGCTGGCGAACGCCTGCGGCCAGGGCCGCCGGGGACCTCGCGTGGCCTTACGCAAAAGAAATTCAAATCCGACCGCGACCGGTGCGCGTTTCAGGTGCCCGTGTCTCGGTCAGCGGCTAGTGTCCGCC
>CAZHGG010000246.1:0-3555 GCA_964531755.1 uncultured Polyangiaceae bacterium | reverse complement strand
CGCGACCGGTGCGCGTTTCAGGTGCCCGTGTCTCGGTCAGCGGCTAGTGTCCGCCGACGCCCGCGTTCCCCTCTCGCTCGGGAGACCCCATGCCGACGGCCTCCGCTACCTCCGCTCCCTCCGCCACCGCCCGCCCGCGCCGCAGCGTCTTCTCGGTCGACGTGGAGGACTGGTTCAACACGATGCGGAACGAGCCCAAGCCCTCGGAGTGGGACACGATCCCCTCCCACGTGGAGAAGAACCTGCGCCGGTTCCTCGACCTCTTCGACGAGACCGACACGAAGGTCACCTGCTTCTTCCTCGGCTACATCGGGCGCCGCTTCCCCGACCTCGTGAAGGAGACCGCCGCGCGCGGCCACGAGATCGCGTCGCACGGGTTCTTCCACCAGTGCATCTACGACCTCACGCGGGAGGGCTTCCGCAAGGACGTCACCGAGTCGAAGAAGGTCCTGGAGGACGCCGCGGGCCGCGCGGTGAAGGGGTACCGCGCGCCGGGCTTCTCCGTCGACCAGCGCTCCCCGTGGTTCTTCGAGGAGCTCGCCGCGGCCGGCTACGAATACGACAGCTCGGTGTTCCCCGCGCCGCACCGCACGGGCGGCATGCGCACGAGCAAGCTCGCCCCCCACGTGATGGATCTCGGCGGCGGCGCGAAGCTGACCGAGTTCCCCATCACGGCGGTCGACGTGCTCGGCAAGCCGATGTGCTTCTTCGGCGGCGGGTACCTGCGCCTCTTCCCGTACGAGGTGATCCGCCTCATGAGCCGCCGCGTCCTCGCCGAGGAGCGACCGGTTGTATACTACATCCACCCGCGCGAGATCGATCCGCACCACCCGCGCTCACCGATGAAGCCGCTCGCGAAATTCAGCGCCTACGTGAACCTCGCGTCCACCGAGCCGAAGGTGCGCTCGATCCTGCAGGACTTCCCCTCGACGAGCTTCGAGGGCTACCTGAAGGACCACCCGGTCTCGTGACCGCGGGGAGCTCTCCTCGGGGCCACCGCGGCGCGCGCTAGAACGCGAACCCGAGGGTCGCGTCGAGGTGGAGACCCGCCGTGTAGAAGCTCGGCGGCGCCGCGCTGCCCTTCAGCTTGGCGAAGTGGAGCTGACCCCCGAGCCCGAGGGACAGGTGGAGGATGTCGCCCAGCAGGAGCGCGTACCCGACCGACGCGCCCAGCGCGCCCGTCCCGCCCGACTTCTCGACGCCGCCTTGGGTGCCGCTCACCGAGCCGCCCTGGATGAACGGGGAGACCCACAGGCCGCGAGGGGCCTCCTCGAGCGCGAAGAAGTAGGGGCGCGCGCGGATGATCCAGCCGCGGATGTCGCCGAGCTTGTCGGTCACGGTCCACGGATCGTAGAGACCGCCCGAGACCGAGATGGCCACGTGCGGCGACACGGTGCGCTGGAAGCCCAGGCCGATGACGTGCAGGCCGAGGTCGGCGAGGACGATGTTCTTCTTCTGCGGGCGCGCGGGCGGGGCCTCCGGGGGGGGCGCGTCGGGGGCGGCCCGCTTCTCCTCTTCGGCGGTGGCGGCGTCTGCCAGGGTGACGGCCGTGAGGCCGAGCGAGAGGGAGAGGGCGAGGGCGCTCGTTCGCATTCCCCGTCGTCGCACATTTGTGTCCAAAATACGCGCACTTTTCGCAGGTCGCGGCGCGCGAGCCCGCCGGCCCGGCGCGCGCGCGGCTATGCTCTCGGCGTGACCACGGAGATCGTGTACCTGACCGACGTCGAGGGGCGCTGGGACAAGCTCGCCGCCGCGCTCGCCGGTCACGCGGGCGTGGCGCTGCGCGGCGACGTGATCGACGTCGCGGAGGGCGCGCGGCTCGTCTTCGGGGGCGACGCGATCGATCGAGGCGACGCGGGGCGCCGGGTGACGCGGGCGCTGCTCGACGCCAAGGTGCGCCACCCGGATCGGGTGGTGCTGCTCGCGGGCAACCGCGACCTGAACAAGCTCCGCCTGCGGGTCGAGCTCCGCGGCAAGCCCTCCGCCCGCGCGCCGGAGGAGGTGCGCCAGGGGCCGCGCGCCGAGCTGCTCCGGTGGCTCTTCGCGAACACGATGGGCGCGCGCGAGGCCTTCGCCCACCGCGCCACCGAGCTCGGGGTCTCCGGCGCAGGCGCCGACGACGCGGTCGTGGGCTCCTTCCTCGACGACGTGGGGCGCGACGGCCTGACGACCCAGTACCTGGCGCGCTGCCAGCTCGCGGCGCGCTTCGAGGAGACGCTCTTCGTGCACGGCGGCGTCACGCCCGAGAGCCTCGGGCACGTACCGGGGCGCGCGGCGCGGGAGGAGGGCGTCGACGCCTGGCTCGAGGCCCTGAACCGCTGGTACGCCGAGCAGCTCGACGCCTACCTCGGCGCGCGTGACCTCGAGTGCGACGCGTACGAGCCGCTCATCGCGTACCAGGCGCCGATCCCGGGCACGCGCCTGCACCAAGCGAGCGTCGTGTACGGCCGGCTCGCCGACGCGCACAACAACCCCCAGCTCCCCGCGCCGGAGGTGCGCGCGGCGCTGCGGCGGGCCGGGGTCTCGCGGCTCGTGGTGGGGCACACGCCGACGGGCGACGTGCCCGTGGTGCTGCGCGCCGAGGCCGAGCCCTTCGAGCTCGTGTGCGCCGACAACTCGTACGGGCGCCTCGAGCGCGGGCCCCGCGTGGTCGTGAGAGGCGAGGAGCTCACCGTCGAGGGGAGCGCGCGGCTCGACGGAGGCGACGAGGCGCGCCCGCGGACCTCGCTCTCCCTCGCCGAGCCCGCGGGCCCGCTCGGGCTCCGCGATCGCGGCACGGGGCACCTCGTGGGCGCGCGCCTCCCCGACGACCAGGTGTACCTCTACCGCGCCGCCGGCGGCTTCGTGGTGGAGCAGCTCGCCCAGCCGGCGGCGGAGGCGGCGCGGCGACCGCTCGGCGAGCCGGCCCCGGGCTGAGCTCGCGGCGCGCGCATGCGTGCACTGTGCATGTGTGCGGCCCCGCTCAATACCTGTAGAGCGCAGCTATCTCGGTGGACACGCCGTTCGCGATCGCGAGGCGCGCGCACCGCTCGGCGACGGTGAGCTCGGCGCGGGTGCCCAAGAGGCCCTGGAGGTCGTCGTACCGGTTGGGCGCGGGGGCGAAATCCCAAACGTAAATGATGGGATACGTGTTCACCATGGGCACCGCGCCGGACGCGAAGACCACGCCGCGCGCGTCGGTCGTGGCGGTGTGCCGGTAGTCGGACTCGTGCCGCACGGAGAACCTCGGCGCGCCCGCCTGCGCGTAGAGGATGAGGTGGGTGGGGAACGAGAAGGTCTTGTAGTCGGTGACGACGCCGCCCGAGTAGGTGAGCAGCGCCTGCGTGTGGACCACCGGGGCGCCCCACGGCCCGCAGGTCGCAGGGGTCGCGCCGGAGCAGGCGCGCGTGCGGCGCATGAGCGTAGCGTCCGCGAGCTTCAGCCGGGGCGCGCCGCCCAGCTTCGCGAGCGCGGCGACGTCGGTCAGGGCGGGCCCCGCGCAGCTCGCCGGATCGAAGGGGTCGTCGTTCACGGCCGCGTCCGCCGCGTCGGCGCCCGCGTCCGCCGCGTCGGCGC
>CAZHGG010000245.1:0-8106 GCA_964531755.1 uncultured Polyangiaceae bacterium | reverse complement strand
TCGGCGCGCGGAGGAGGAGCACGGGAGACTCCAGCGTGCCGACGAGGTCGGCGTCGCTCACCGGCTCGTACGAGGCGCTCGCGGGGTCCGAAGGCGGCGGCGGCGGCAGCGGCGGAGGATCGGGCCGCGTCCGCCCGGCCAGGTGCGCCGGCAGGAAGAGCTCTGGTGAGCGCGTCCGGAGCGGCGCGGCCTGCCCGAGGTCGTGCGCCGGCGCGCGCTCGTCGGGGACGCGCCGCAGGCACCGGGTGAGCGCGCGCGCCACCGCGTCGGCGGTGGGGCGCCCGAGCGGGTTCTTGCACAACATCGACGCCACCAAGGGGCCGACCTCCGCGAGCGCCTCGTCCGAGAGCCGCCCTGGCGGGAGCTTCTCGCGGAGCGCAGGGGCGCCGCGCTGGCGGACGGCGCGCGCCGCGCGCAGCGTGCGCTCCGCGTCCTCGAACGGGTGCCGCCCCGTCAGCGCCTCGAAGAGGACGAGCCCCGCGGCGTAGACGTCGGTCTCGGGACCCTGCGCCGCACCGAGCACGAGCTGCTCGGGCGCCGCGTAGTGCGCCGTCCCGTAGAAGCCGTCCTCGGCCGCGCCCGCGTGCACCAGGCGCATGACGCCAAAGTCAAGGAGCTTGACCACCTCGGCGCCGAACGCGTCGACGTGGAGGAACACGTTCGAGGGCTTCACGTCCCGGTGGAGGAGCCCGCGCGCGTGCACGTAGTGGAGCGCGCGGCTGAGCTGCGCCGCCGTCGCGAGCGCGCGCCGCGCGGAGACCGCCCCGCGGTTCATGTGGTCGCGCAGCGTGCCCCCGCGGAGCCGCTCCATCAGAAAGAAGGGCCGCTGCTCGTCCTCCGTGCGATCGAGGCGCATGACCGTCACGATGTTCGGGTGATCGAGCCGCGCGAGGGCCCTGGCCTCGCTCTCGAAGCGCTCGAGGCTCTCTGGGTGCGAGGCGAGGTGCGGATCGAGCAGCTTCAGCGCGAAGCGCTTGCCGAGGTCGAGGTCCTCGACGTCGAGGACGTGGGCCATCCCGCCGCGCCCGAGGCGCCCCATGACGCGGTACTCGACGCCGGCAGCGCGCAGGGTGTCTCCCGGTTCAGGGGCTCGGTGGTCGAGGTCGAGTGAGGTGTGGTTCATGCCCCTCTCTCGGCAGTCCCCCCCGCTCCGTTGCGCTGCGCGTGGGGCAAGGGGGCGATCCGGCGAAGGAGCGGTCGGCCAACCCGCCGAAAACGCAGCTTTGCGGGGTACGCGCGAAAAGTTTTCGCGCCGGGGCGGTTCATCGGGTACCCCTTAGAGATCCGCGCGCGCAGGGGCAATGGCGCCGCGGCAGCAACTGGCGAGCACGCTCGTCCTTAGGAGGCATTCATGCGCAACAGAACAGCACTCTTCGCTTTGTTGGCTATCACGTCGGCGGGCGCCTTCGCCGCGTGCGGCGACTCGACGGGCACGGGCGCCGACGCGGGCACGGACGCCACGCCGACGACCACCGTCCCCACCGTCACGCCGCCGCCAGAGGCCGGGCCCGACGTCGTGGTGCCTCCGACCAGCGGGCTCGCGTCCGGTCCCAGCCGCGGCTCCGCGGTGGCGCTCTCGTGGGACGACAAGGTCCTCGTCGCGGTGAACCGTGACGTCGGCTCGGTCACGGTGTTCGGCGTGGCCTACACCACCGACGGCAAGCCGCCGACGCTCACGAAGAAGGCCGAGGTGCCCGTCGGGAAGGAGCCCTGGCAGGTCGCGATCTCGCCCGACAACGACACGGCGTTCGTCGTGCTCCGCGAGGAGCAGAAGCTCGTCCGCATCTCCGGGCTGTCCTCCACTCCCGCGGTGAAGGGCAACGTCGCCGTCGGCTCGGAGCCCACCGCCGTCGCGCTGTCGCCCACCGGCAAGACCGCCTACGTCGCCAACTGGGTCGACGGCACCGTGACCGCGGTCGACACCGCCGGCATGACCGTGAAGAAGACCATCGATCTGAACGCGGCGCTCGCCGCGACCGGCCTCCTCGGCGCGGGCCTCGCGCCCCGGCCCGGGCTCGCGCACCCGCGCTCGATCGCCGTCACCAACAACAACAACGACAAGGACGACGACGAGAGCCTCTACGTCACCGAGTACTTCGGTCAGCGCACGGCGCCCGAGTCGAACGCCTCGCCCGGCAACGCCGCCGCGATGGACACGAACCACGACGGCGTCGTCTACAAGGTGAACGTGGGCGACGGCGCGGTGTCCACCATCCGCCTCGGCGCCATCGCCGACATGGGCTTCAAGGACTCGGCCACCAACACCGCGGGATGCTTCCCGAACCAGCTCCAGTCGATCACGATCTCGGGCAAGTTCGCGTACGTGAGCCACATCTGCGCCTCGCCGCGCGGCCCCACGGGCGGCAGCGAGCCGAACTTCAAGACCACCACGCACGGCGCCGTCTCGGTCATCGATCTGGCGAAGGGCACGGAGGTGAAGACCGGCACGAGCAGCCTGCACCAGAAGATGGAAGCCCGGTTCAACACCGGCACGCCCACCCCCGACAACGCGCGCAAGTACCCCGCGGTGCCGAGCGACATGGCCTTCGTGAAGGACACGAGCGTCGGCTACCTCGCGGCCAACGCCATCGACGCCGTGTTCCGCGCCAGGTACGACGACACGGGCGCCTTCGCCGAGGTCGGCACCGCCGCCGGCAACCTCTTCATCGACACGAACCCCGCGGGCATCCCCGCGGCCGGCTCGGGCAAGAACCCGATCGGCGTGGCCACGGCCAACACCGACGCCAACAAGCGCTTCATGTTCGTCGTGAACGACGTGAGCCGCAACGTGCAGGTGGTCGACCTGAACACACAGGCGATCGCGGGCGGCGCGGCGACGCCGGCGTTCGCCGAGAGCGCGGCGCAGCCCGCGGCGGGGTCGCCCGCGGACCACGTCCTCAAGGGCAAGCGCTTCTTCAACACGGGCGCGGGCCGCTGGTCGTTCAAGGGCCAGGGCTGGGGCGCTTGCCAGTCGTGCCACATCGACGGCCTGACCGACAACGTCACCTGGTCGTTCGCGCGCGGCCCACGGCAGACGGTGAGCCTCGACGGCAGCTTCTCCAAGAAGGATCCGACCGACCAGCGCATCTTCAACTGGACGGCGATCTTCGACGAGGTCTCCGACTTCGAGGGCAACACGCAGGGCATCTCCGGCGGCGTCGGGGCGATCGTGTCCAAGGCGAGCAGCCCCATCGACAACGCCGACCGCATCCCGCTCGGCGCCGTCCCGGTCGGCGCGGGCACGGAGAACCACGGCGCCCTCAGCGGCAGCTCGGCCGCCGTGGCCGACAAGGCGAACCCGCTCGGCCTCGCGGCGCCGAGCATCCTCTCCGACTGGGCGGAGATCACCGAGTACGTGAAGACCGTCCGGTCGCCGAAGGGGGTCACGGGGCTCGACGCGACGAAGGTCGCCACGGGCAAGAACCTGTTCACCAACGACGGCAACTGCCAGGGCTGCCACGGCGGCGACAAGTGGACGATCTCGAAGCGGTTCTACGATCCGTCGCTCGCCACCACGAACGCGCTGCGGGCGACCACGTGGACCGCGCCCGCCGGCTTCCCGACGACGCTCCTCCCCACGGAGTCGGGCGCGGGCGCCATGCGGCTCGACCCCGCGAGCCTGCCGGACCCCACCACGATCGGCAACTTCGACACGCTCCTCTGCATCCTGCGCCCCGTCGGCACCTTCGGAGTGGCGGACGCGATCTCGGGGGTGAGCGAGTTCCGACAGAACTCCACGGCGGCGACCCCCGTCGCGGCCCAGGGCAACCAGCCGTTCGGCCGCGGGTTCAACCCGCCGTCGCTGCTCAGCATCGCGGCGGGGGCACCGTACCTGCACGCGGGCAACGCGGCGACGCTCGAGAGCCTGTTCTCGGTGACCTTCAAGGATCACTACCAGGCGCTCGCGCCGAACTTCCTCACCGAGACCGATCCGGTGGCGCGCGCCAAGATCGTGGAGGCGCTCGTGCAGTACCTCCTCTCGATCGACAGCACCACGGCGACCGTCGCGATCCCGGCGCCGGGCGCCACGGGCGGCGACTTCTGCGCGGCGCCCTAGCCCCGCCCGTCGACCGGGTCAATCAACCTGGTTGACGAGCTCGACACGACGGCGCGGGTGCCTCCAGGGGCGCCCGCGCCGTCTCTTTTTTTCGTGATTTCTCCCGTGGCTTGGGCGCCGAGGGACCGGTAGGCTTCCACGCGCACGGCGCACGAAGGAGACGGCACATGCAAGGCAACGGCGGATACGGAGGGCCCCCGGGGGCTCCTCCGGGCGGGGGCGGATACGGTCCGCCTCCTGGTGGGGGCGGCGGCGCGTACGGTCCGCCCCCTGGCGGGGGCGGCGGGGGATACGGCCCGCCACCTGGCGGGGGCGGCGCGCCGGGTGGCTATGGTCCACCCCCTCAGCAGGGCGGGGGCGCGCCAGGTGCGTATGGCGCTCCTCCACAGCAGGGCGCGTACGGCGCGCCGCCAGGCGCGATGGTGCAGGCGAACCCCTACGGCATGCAGGGCGCTCCGGCGCAGGGTATGGCGGGCGGGCGTGCCGCTCGAGCCGGGCGAGCGCGTCATCTGGTTTCAGCGGCACGACTACACGGTCGACAAGGTCATCTTGTGGATCTTCGGCGTGCTGTTCCTCTTCATCCTCATCGGCATCATCTTCATCATCCTGGCCATCATCCACGACGGCCGGAACCCGCGCGCGCACGTCATCACCAACCGGCGCATCATCGTGATCGATGGCAAGGGGCAGCCGCAGTCGTACGCGCTCGACCAGATCGCCGACCTCGAGCCGGTGCGCCAGTCGGCGGGCGGCGGCGGCGGCGGGCTCATCGGCCTCGCGGTGCGCGCGGCCGTGACGGCCGTCGCGAACCACATGGCGAACCAGAACGCGAAGGTGGACCCGAACTACTGGAACCGCACCATCGCCATCACGCTCACCACCCACCACGGCCAGCGCGTCCAGGTGCCCGCCGCGCTCAAGTACGGCAAGATGTTCGGCGCGACCCTCGCCCGCGCGGTCTTCATGCGTGAGGCGGAGTCGATGCCGCAGGTGCAGTTCCTGCCCTGAGCGGTCCCCACGACGGAGCCTCGCGCCGCGCCCCGCGCCGCCCGCCGACGAGCGAGCCGCGGGGCGCGTCGCGTGCGCGTAGGTCTCTACGCGGCGACGTGACGCTTGCCCGAGCCGCGGCGAGGGGCTACGCCACACCCCAAGCCCATGCTCCGCTACCGCGCAGACATCCGCACTCTCGGCTTCGTCGGATTCTATTACGCCTTCCTCGCCTTCGCGCTGTGGGCCTGGCCGAGGGTGGGCGTGGGCCCGCGCGCGGGGCTCGTGGTCGTGCTCATGTGCGTGTCTTGGTTCTGCGCCGTCATCACGCACAACTCGCTGCACACGCCGGTGTTCAAGCAGCGATGGGCCAACAAGATCTTCCAGGTGCTGCTCACCTGCTCGTACGGGTTCCCCGTGAGCGAGTACGTGCCCGGCCACAACCTGAGCCACCACAAGTTCACCCAAGAGCGGCGCGACATCATGCGCACCACGAAGGTCGACTACGGCTGGAACCTGCTCTCGTTCCTCATGTTCTTCCCCACCGTGGCGGTGGGCGTGACGCGTGCAAACTACAAGTACACGGCCATCATGAAGGCCAAGCTGCCGAAGTGGCACCGCCAGCTGCAGCTCGAGCTCGCCTTCGCGTGGGGCTCGAAGGCGATCCTGTTTCTGCTCGACTGGAGGAGCGCGCTCTTCCTCGTGCTCGTCCCGCACCTGTGGGCGGTGTGGGGCATCACGAGCGTGAACTACCTGCAGCACGACGGCTGCGACCAGGACCACCCGGTCAACCACTCGCGCAACTTCATGGGACGGGTCTTCAACTGGTTCACGTTCAACAACGGCTTCCACGGGATCCACCACGAGGAGCCGGGCCTCCACTGGAGCCTGCTCCGCGAGGAGCACATGAAGCGGCTCCACCCGACCATCCACCCGGCGCTCGAGCAGCGCTCGCTGCTGGTCTACTTGGTCCGCGCCTTCATCTGGCCGGGCAAGCGCGTGCGCTTCGACGGCGAGCCGTACGTGGTCCCCGCGGACGGCCCGGACGAGAACTGGATCCCGGAGAAGCTGCCGGGCGCGGATCTCGGCGCCGAGGGCGCGATCGCGGTCGAGGCGTAGCAGGGTACGCAGCCGGCGCCGCGCGGAGTATCCCGCCGCTCCTTCGCTTTTCGCTCCCACCCGCGGGCGCATGAGCGCTAAAACCGCGCCGTGAGCACGTCGACCCAGCCCTCGCAGAACGGCGCCGAAGCGGCCCCGGACTCCCAGCTCGCGCCCGAGCTCCTGGTCCGCATCCACTCCCACATGCTGACCGCCCGCGTGCTGGAGGAGCGGCTCATCACGATGTACCGCCAGGGGGACGGCTACTTCTGGATCGGCGGGCCCGGCGAGGAGGCCTTCTCGGTGCCGCTCGGCCTCCTCGTGCACAAGGGCGAGGGCGTGCAGCACGACTACCTGCACCTGCACTACCGGTCGAGCGGCACGCTGCTCGCGCTCGGGGCCGACCCGGTCGACTCGCTGCGGCAGATGAAGAACACCGCCACCGACCCCTACTCGGGCGGGCGCAACTTCGCGAGCCACTACTCGGTGAAGAAGTGGAACGTGGTGCCGGTGTCTTCGCCGATCGAGGTGCAGTACTCGATGGCCACGGGCACGGCGATCGCGCAGAAGCGCGCCGGGTCGTTCGGCATCACCATCGTGCAGGGCGGCGACGCGGGCACGGCCGAGGGCGATTTCGCCACCTGCCTCGTGTGGAGCTCGCGCAAGGGCCACGAGGCGCCCGTGCTCATCATCGTCACCAACAACGAATACGGCATCTCGACCCCGTGGCAGGGCCAGCACGGCGAGGAGCGGGTGAGCGATCGCGGCAAGGCGTTCGGCATGCCGACCGCCACGATCGACGGCAACGACGCGGAGGTCTCCTACCGGGCCATCCAGAAGGCGATGGACTACGTGCGCACCGAGAAGAAGCCCTACCTGCTCGAGGCGATGGTGTCGCGGCTGAACGGCCACTCGTCGGCCTCCGGCGCCAACTTCGTCACGACCGAGCGCGACTGCCTCGTCGAGCTCGAGGCCAAGCTCGTCGACAGAGGCATCAAGACCCGCCAGGAGCTCGACGAGCACCGCGCGCGCGTCACCCGCGAGCTGCTCGAGGCGAGCAAGCGTGTGCGTGAGGAGCCGCAGCCGCTCGGGAGCACGATCTTCGACCACATCTTCACGGACAAGAACCTCGTCGCGGGGGAGCGCTGATGGCCACTCTGGTTCAAGCGGTGCGCATGGCCCTGCACGTCGGCGAGGAGCGCCTCGGCGTCACCGACATCTTCGGCGAGGACATCGGCCCGCCGCTCGGCGGCGCGTTCACTCAGACCCAGGGCCTGCGCACCGCGTGGAACTCGCCGCTCGACGAGCGCGGGATCATCGGCACCGCGATAGGCCTCGCCCTCGCCGGGGAGCGCCCGGTGTGCGAGATCCAGTTCTGCGACTACATCTTCAACACGATCGATCTGCTGAAGATCGCGGGCAACACGCTCTGGTCGTCGAACGGGCAGTGGAACGTCCCGCTCGTGTGCATGACGCCGGTCGGCGCGGGCATCCGCGGGAGCATCTACCACTCGCACTCGTTCGACGCGACGGCGACGCACATCCCCGGCTGGAAGGTCGTGATGCCGTCGAACCCGCTCGACGCCTACGGGCTCCTGCTCTCGGCGATCGTCGACCCGAACCCCGTGATGTACCTCGTCCCCAAGGCGCTCATGCGCACGCGCGCGCTCCCGGACGAGCTCATCCCGGGCGAGCCGGGCGACGAGAAGGCCCTGGCGCGGATGATCGACGCGCCGCTCGGTGACAGGTCCCGGTGGCGCCCCGAGTGGCCCAACACGCCGACCCAGCTCGTCCCGATCGGCAAGGCGAAGGTGCTCCGCGCGGGCGCCGACGTCACCGTCGTGTCGTGCGGTCGCCTCGTCCGCGAGGCCGCGCGCGCGGCCGAGGCGCTCGCGGCCGAGGGCGTGTCCGTCGAGGGGATCGATCTGCGCTCGCTGTACCCGTACGACTGGGAGGCGATCCGC
>CAZHGG010000244.1:0-8113 GCA_964531755.1 uncultured Polyangiaceae bacterium | reverse complement strand
GCCCCGGGCTTCAGCCCGCGGGCGGACATCGCGCGTCGCCCCGCACCGCGACGCCCCATGATTTCTGCATGCCTCGCGCTTGGACCGGACCGCGGTCGGTTTTGGGCTCGGGACCCAAAACCAGGAGGTGGGGCCCCATCGGGCTTTGCGCGGTCGCGCGAGGGCGGAGGACGGAGTCCTCCGATGACAAGTCGGCTAAAACCGTGGTCTTGATCTTCGATCAAGACCGGGGTCCGTTTTGGGCTCGGGACCCAAAACCAGGAGGTGGGGCCCCATCGGGCTTTGCGCGGTCGCGCGAGGGCGGAGGACGGAGTTCTCCGATGACAAGTCGGCTAAAATAGCGGTCTTGATCGAAGATCAAGCCCGCTATTTTAGCGTCGGCGGTACACCACCCCGAAGCGCTCGGCCTCGAGTGGGCCGACCGTCGCCCAGCGCGGGTTGCCGGCGACCTGCCGCTGGAGCACCGTGCCGTTGCCCGCGTACACCCACTTCATGCCCAGCGCCTCGGCCTTCCCGAGGGGATCCCGCTCGGCGCCCAGCCAGGTGACGCGGTTCGAGTACTGGTTGTTCCAGAGCAGCGAGACGAAGTGCATGCCGTCGAAGCCCACGACGTCGCCCGCGTGGATCTCGCGCTCGCGCGCGAGGCCCGTCGCCTCGTGGATGGGTGCGCCGAGGCGCTCGGCGACCTCGCGCTCGGGGTAGGGCGTGCGCCAGAGCTCCTTCATCTGGTCGGTGGTGAGCCAGTACCGGCGCGCCGCGGGGGTCCACAGGGTCATCATGATCGCGGTGAGCTGGAGCATGAGCGGCAGCCCCTCCGAGAAGCGTCGGAAGCGCGAGTGCGAGCCCACCCACGCGAGCAGCCCGAACACGAGCCCCACGAGCGCCGTGTGGTACCGGCCGATGTACACGGCGGGCGAGGCCGCGAACGCGAGGAGCGTGGGCACCGCGAGCAGCGCCGCGAGGCGGGTGCGCGTGGCGCGCGGGCCGCTCACCGGGCGCTTTCGGAGCCGCCACACGAGGTCGCGGAGCAGCACGAGCACCACGACGAGGCACACGACGAGGCCCACCGGCAGCGCGAACCAGCTCACGCCGGGGCCGTAGTCGGCGATCTGCCAGGAGTGATCGCCCCACGTGTTGGTCCACGGCAGCGCGATGATCTTCTCGTACAGATCCCCCGGGTCGACGTTCGCGTTCACGCGCTGGGTGGTGGGCAGGTTCGGGTCGAACAAGACCGCCATGCCCTTCCAGTGGATGCCGAGCCAGGGCACGTCGACCGTGAGGTCGGGCCACACCGGGTTCTTGAAATACAGGTAATTTCGCAGGTGCGTCTCGCACACCATGCCGACGAGCAGCGCGCTGCCGAGGGCGATCGTGCCGGCCGTGGCTTTGCCGCCGAGCGCGCGGCGGTTCGCGATGAGCCTCGCGAGGAAGAGGGCGGCCAGGAAGAAGCCCGGGATGAGCAGGAAGGTCTTCGCGCCGACGGCCATGGTGAGCGCGCCGATCGCGAGCCAGGCGGTGCGGAGGGTGAGCCGCTCCTCGGTGGCGTAGAACGCGGCCGCCACGAAGAGCGCCGCCGCGTGTGGGTCGACCATCGTGCTCTGGAGCAGGCGCGCGTTCCCGGGGACCAGCAGGAACGCCACCGACCACGCGATGGCCGTGACGCGGTCACGCGCGTACCGGCGCGTGAGCAGGTAGACCGAGCCCATGAGGATGGGCGAGTAGAAGAGGTTCGAGGCCTCGACCAGCGGGCGGCCGGCCCACATGGCGAACCAGAGCTGGGACATCTCCCCGAGGCGCTGATACCCGTTTATCTTCTGGAGGTAGTCGGGCAGCTCGACGATGCGGAAGCCGTGGTTCTGGAGGGTGAACCCCACCATCGACTCGTGGTACCAGGGGCCGTCCCAGTCGCGCCAGGTGGGCGCGTACACCACGGCGATCGCGCTCCACACGAGGAACCACACGGCGAACGCGAGCCCTAGCGACGTGAGGCTCCCCGTGCGCACCGTGGCCCAGGCCGCCCGCGGGGGCAGGAGCAGACAGTCGAGCCACGCGCGTCCGAGCGCTCGGGGCCGCACGCCCCGTCGAAACGCGAGCGCGAGCAACCCCACCGAGAGCCCCACCACCGCGGCGCCGAGGCTCGCGCGGGTGAGCGCGTTCGCGAGGCCGAGCGCGTACACCGGCCCCACGAGGAGCGCGTTCAGCACGATCATGGCCGCGACGAGGCGCTCGGCGGGGCTCTGGGGAGGGTCGGCAGGCGGGGTCGGCGTCGGGGTCACGTCCGGGCCGCGTGGGGCGCCCTCCGGGACACGCGTGGCCGTCGCGAGCGCGGCCGCGAAGGCGAGCGTGGTCAGCAGGGCGAGCAGGACCATTTCGCGGGCACGCTACCCCAGTCTCCGGCGCGGTGGAACGCCGCGCGCGGCGCGGGCCGTGCTATGAGGGCCGACGATGAACCCGTATCGGCGACGCATCCTGGACGAGCTCGTCCCCTGGTGTCGGCTGTTCGCGCCGGTCGATCGGTGGCTCGATTTCGGCTCCGGTGACGGCTTCTTCGCCCAGCAGATCGCGGCGAAGGGCCTGGCGCGCGAGGTGGTGCCGGTCGACGTGCTCCGCCGCGAGCGGGTGCTCGTCGAGCCGGTGATGTACGACGGCGTCACGCTGCCGTTCGAGGACCGCTCGTTCGACGTGGCCTCGGCCTTCGACGTGCTCCACCACACCCCCGAGCCGGAGGCGAGCCTGCGCGAGATCTTGCGCTGCACCTCCCGGTACTTCCTGATAAAAGATCATACCTATCGCACTCGGCTCGGGTGGCTCGCGCTCGGCGCCCTCGACGAGATAGGCAATCGCAAGTTTGGCGTGCCGAGCAACTACCACTACCAGCGGCGCTTCGCGTGGGACGAGGTGCTCGAGCGCGCCGGCTTCGCGCGGCGCATCCACCTGCACCCCATGGCCGTGAACCGCGGCCCCGTCGGGCTCGCCACCAACGGTCTCCAGTTTCTCTCGCTGTGGGAGCGGGCCTCCTGATGGACGAGGGCGCCGCGCGGCTCGACCCGCCGCTCTGGGACCACCAGCGGCACGTGCTCCGGGCGCTCGCGCGCTCGATCCGCGCGCACCTCCCGCGGCTCCGCCTCGCGCCCGGCGCGCGCGTGGTCGACCTCGGCTGCGGCGACAAGCCCTACGCGTCGCTCTTCGCCGAGGCCGGGGCCACCTACGTAGGCTGCGATCTCGGCGGCGACGCGGACGTGCTCCTCACGCCCGGCGCGCCGGTGCCGCTGCCCGACGCCTCGGCCGACGCGGTGGTCTCGTTCCAGGTGCTCGAGCACGTGTGGGACGTGGACACCTACCTCGCCGAGGCGCGGCGCCTCTTGAAGCCCGGGGGCCGGCTCTTGCTCTCCACCCACGGCACCTGGCTCTACCACCCGCACCCCACCGACTTTCACCGCTGGACGCGCGAGGGGCTCGAGCGGCAGGTCGCGTCCTCGGGCTTCGTGGTCGAGCACACCGACGCGCTCGTGGGGCCGCTCGCGTGGACGACGCAGTTTCGGCTGCTCGGCCTGCGGCACGCCCTCGGGGCCGTCCCGCTCGTGGGCCGCGCGCTCGTGCCCGCGCTGGCGACCGCGATGAACGTGCGCATGGCCCTGGAGGACGCGATCACCCCGCAGACCATCCTGCGCGACAACGCCGCTGTGTACCTGGTGGTCGCCCGCCCCGCGGCCGACGCGCCGGCGCGCCGGGCGTGAAGGCGCGAGTCACGGAGAACGGAGCAGCCCGATGAGCAGTGGAACGCGAGCCCCCCGCAGTGTGATGAGCCGCCTCTTGCCCCGCAAGGCGAGCGACTGGGTCCGTCAGGCCGTGGAGCAGGTCACCTACCCGCCGGACTTCCGCGCCGCCGACATCGCCCTGTGCGAGGCGGTGGCCGAGTTCACCATGACGAGCCCCGAGCGCATCCTCGCGCTGCACGACGCCGTGCGCTACCTCGTGCAGAACCGCATCGAGGGCGACATCGTGGAGTGCGGCGTGTGGCGCGGCGGGAGCATGATGGTCGTCGCGAAGACCCTGCTCGCCCTCGGCGACGCGCGGGACCTCTACCTGTGCGACACCTTCGAGGGCATGAGCCCGCCTACGGAGCACGACCGCGCCTTCGACTCGCGCACCGCCGAGGAGATGCTCGAGAAGACCAGCCGCGAGGCGGGGCGGTCGGCGTGGTGCATCGCGGGGGAAGACGACGTGCGGCAGAACGTCTTCAGCACCGGCTACCCCTCGCGCCGCGTGCACTTCGTGCGCGGGAAGGTCGAGGACACCCTCCCCGAGGCGGCCCCCGAGCGCATCGCGCTGCTCCGCCTCGACACCGACTGGTACGAGTCGACCAAACACGAGCTCGAGGTGCTCTACCCGCGCCTCGTCGAGGGCGGCGTGCTCATCTTGGACGACTACGGCTACTGGCAAGGCGCGCGCAAGGCGGTGGACGAGTACTTCGCGGGCTCGGAGTTCGGCACGAGCCGCCCGCTCCTCCACCGCATCGACCTCACCGGGCGCATGGTGGTCAAGCGAAGCCACGAGGCGCCGATCGGTTTTTGATTGACACCCCCTGCGTGGGGCGGTATCCACCCGGCCCTCTCGGGCGAATAGCTCAATTGGTAGAGCAGTGGACTCTTAATCCATTGGCTGACGGTTCAAGTCCGTCTTCGCCCACTCTTAGGAGCCCAGCTTCGGCTGGGCTCCTCTTTTTTTGCCCGCGCGGCGCGACGCGCGCCGTGGCCCACCCGACGACCGATGGTACGGTGCGCCGATGGCGAGCACCCTGGTCACGGGAGGCGCGGGCTACATCGGCTCGCACATGGTCAAGACCCTGGTCGCGGCGGGGCGGGACGTGGTCGTGCTCGACGATCTCTCGAGCGGCCACGAAGACGCGGTGCACCCGAAGGCCCGCTTCGTGCGCGGCGACATCCGCGATCGCGCGAAGGTGTCGGCGCTGGTGAGGGAGCACGGCGTCACCGGCGTCGTCCATTTCGCCGCGAAGATCCAGGTCGGCGAGTCGATGGTGAAGCCGCGGATGTACTTCCAGGACAACCTGGTGGCGACCCTGGCGCTCCTCGAGACGCTCCTCGACGAGGGCGTGGGCGCGTTCATCCTCTCGTCGACGGCGGCGGTCTACGGCGATCCCGAGTACACGCCCATCGACGAGGCGCACCCGAAGAAGCCGGTGAACACCTACGGTGAGTCGAAGCTCTTCATCGAGCACGCGCTGCGCCGCTACCACGACGCCTACGGCCTGAAGTACGCGGCGCTCCGCTATTTCAACGCGTCGGGCGCGGACCCGGCGGCCGGGCTCGGCGAGCGCCACGACCCCGAGACCCACCTCATCCCGCTCGTGCTCGACGCGGCGGCCGGGCTCCGGAAGGACATCGGCGTCTTCGGCGACGACTGGGAAACCCGCGACGGCACGTGCGTGCGCGACTACATCCACGTGCTCGACCTCGCCGACGCGCACCTCGCCGCGCTCGGCCACCTCGAGGCCGGCGGCGGCTCGGGGGCCTACAACCTGGGCACCGGGCGCGGCACCACGGTGAGCGAGATCATCGCCTCGGTCGAGCGCGTCTCGGGCAGGCCGGTGCCCGTCGTGGTGCGCCCGCGCCGCGACGGCGATCCCGCCGTGCTCGTCGCGAGCGCGAAGAAGGCCCTCGACACGTTCGGCTGGCAGGCGAAGCGCACGAGCCTCGACGAGATCGTCGGCGACGCGTGGGCCTTCCACCAGCGCGCGCGGTGAACCCATTCCCCGCGCCGCTGGCTCTCTCGGACATGAGATCCGCTGTGAAGGTCCGTCGACGTGCGCTGCTCTTGGGGGCCCTCTCGGTGGGCGCCGGGGCCGGGCTCTTGGCCTGTCGTGAGGGCGGGGCCCCCACGCCGCGCGCCCCGATGATGGCGCCCGCCACCCTCGCCGCGCGCATCGACGACGTGAAGTCGGGGAAGATCGCGGTGTTCTACGTGGGGCCGCGCGCCCTCTTCGGTCGGGGCCGCGTCCCCGGCGCCAAGGCGCTCTCCGAGGTGGACTCCGAGGAGGGGCTCGAGAAGCTCCGCGGCGCGATCAAGAGCACCCCAGAAGGTGCGGAAATTGTTGTGTATTGTGGGTGTTGCCCCGTGCGCAACTGCCCCAACGTGCGGCCCGCGGGCGAGGCCGTCTCGGCGCTCGGCCGGAAGAACGTGTTCGTCCTCGACCTGCCCACGCGCTTCTCGACCGACTGGACCGACAAGGGCTATCCGGTCGAGCGGAGCTGACCTTCCGCGTCGGGCGGCGTCGGCGCCTCAGCCCGTTGGGCTCGAGCGCGAGTCGAGCGCGACCGACCACTCGGCGATCGCGGCGCGGAGGTGCTGGAGGCGCCGCGACTTCGCGCCCGACGCGTCCGCCTCGTCGCGCTGCTCCATGAGGATCGCGAGGCGCCTCGTGCCGCGGCGCAGCTGCCGGATGCCGGAGACCGCCACCGTCAGCTGCACGCGCGCCGCGACCGGGCTCCCGGTCGCGAGCAGGCGCTGGAGCGCGTCGCGCTCGAGCGCGTGGACGGGGGTGGGGACGCGCGCGCGCACCGAGGCGGCCCGCGGGACGTCTTCGATGAGGGCGATTTGGCCGACGAGCTCGCCAGGGCCGATGACCCCGAGGTCGCCGCCCCCGTCGGCGGGATCGTCGATGGACAGCTCGCCGGAGACCACGAGGAGCGCGGTGGTGGCGTGCTCGCCCTGCGCGAAGACCGGCGCGCCCGCGGCGTAGCGGAGGGCGCTCACGCCGGCGAGGAAGGCGTCGAGCTCGGCGTCGGTGAAGGCGTCGAGCCACGGGATCGCGCGGAGCTCGGCGGTGGAGAGGGCGCAGGGCGCCGAGGGGAGCGCACTCGGGGGGCTCGGCTCCTCCGCCGCGGCCCGCCAGGACGGCCGCGCGCGCAGGTGGCTGGCGGAGGGGATGCGGAGATCGGGCTGGCCGAGCTCGGCGATCCACTTGGCCCGCACAGCCTCCGTGCAGAAGGGCAAGAGCGCGCGCCCGAGGTCGGCCATGGTGCCGAAGCGCTCGTCGCGGGAGGAGGCCATCGCGCGGAGCACGACGCGCTCGAACTCCACGGGCAGCTCGGGCACCAAGCTGGAGGGCGCCTCGGGCCTGCCGTGCATGATCTCCGCCATGAGCATGTAGAGCGAGTCGTCGGAGCGAAACGGCAGCACGCCCGTGCACAGCTCGTACAGGGTGACCCCCAGGGAGTACTGGTCCGCCCGGCCGTCGAGCGCGTCGGCGCGCTGCACCTGCTCGGGCGACATGTAGTACGGCGTGCCGAGCACGTGGCCAGCCTGGGTCAGCGCCTTCGACTGCGGCGCGACGCTCTTCGAAATGCCGAAGTCGAGCAGCACGGGCCGCTCCTCGCCGCGCGGGTCGGTCGCGAGGAAGATGTTCTCGGGCTTGATGTCGCGGTGGATGATGCCGGCGGCGTGCGCGGCCGCCACGGCCGACACGAGCGGCAAGGCGAGATCCGCGACGGCGCTCGCGGGCAGGCGACCCTGCCGCGCCAGCAGCGCCGCCAGCGTCTCGCCCTCGAGGTGCTCCATGACGATGTAGGGGCGACCGTCGATTTCGCCCACGTCGGAGACGTCGACGATGGGGGGGTGGCGGGGGGTCGCGGGGGCGCGCGCCTCCGCCATGAACCGCTCCACGTGGGCCTCGCTGAAGACGAACGCGCCGTGCATCACCTTCAGCGCGACGAGGCGCCCGAGCTCGGCGTGGTGCGCGCGGTACACGACCGCCATGCCGCCTTCGCCGAGCGGGGCGTCGATCACGTAGCGCCCGAAGCGCGCGCCGCGCGCGAGCTGCGCCGCGAGCGGGCTCACGGGAGCACCCCGGCGCGCTCGAGCTCGACCTCGATGAGCGCGTCCATGCGCCGCAGGCGCCGGGTCACGTCGCGGATGACGGCCCAGGTCACCGCCGCCGCGGCGCTCGGTGAGTGCGCACGCAGGGTCTCCAGGCCATCGCGATCGAGCTCGTAGTAGGTCGCCGACGTGATGGCGCGCACGGACGCGGAGCGCGGGGCCGCGTCGAGGAAGGCCATCTCGCCGATGACCTCGCCCGGCCCCATGCGGTTGATCT
>CAZHGG010000243.1:0-8114 GCA_964531755.1 uncultured Polyangiaceae bacterium | reverse complement strand
CGGCGCGCGCCATCCCGGCGACGCTCCCGTCGGTGCAGGACGCGCCGAGGCCGCCGCCGCCCGGCGCCCTCCGCGGCCCGGAGATCCAGATGGCCAACGTCGGCTGGCTGCCGCCCAACGTGGCCACCGGGGAGGTGCACGCCGTGCGCGAGCGGCCGCGGCGGATCGGGGGCGGGCTCTTCGCGCTCGCGTTCCTGCTGCTCGGTCTGGCCGCGCTCGCGCTCTTTCTCCCCCGGCTGCTGCGCGACAGCTACGTGAAACAGGCGGCCAGCAAGGGCGTCACCCTCGCCATCGGCCGCGTGTCGCTCTCGTCGAAGGGCATCACTCTGGAGGACGTGGAGGGGGCGGTGAAGGACGTCCCCGGCGCGACGTTCAAGGCGCCGGTCGTGCTCCTCGGGCTGCGCGGCGCCGACGCCGACACCGTCACCCTCGACAAGCTGGAGGTGGGCCTCCAGGGCAGCTACGAGGACCTCGACCGCGCCCTCGAGCAGTGGCTGAAGACCAAGGTCACCGCCGGCGGCGAGCCCCCGGGCGGCCGCTTCGCGAAGGTCACCGTGCGCGACGCGAAGGTGCTCTGGGGCGCGCCGCTCGGGCCGGGCACGCGCGCCTCGTTCGAGAACGTGAACGGCGCGTTCACGGCGGAGGCGGACGGCACGGCGGCCAGCGACTGGACCAGCCACTACGCGCTCGTGGCGGGCATCGTGAAGCTCGCCAACGACACGAACGACAAGGTCTTCGGCCCCTACGAGCTCAAGGCCGTGCGGGACCTCGATGACCGCGCGTACACCCTGCGGCTCGACCCCTACGGGTCCACTGGCGCCGAGGTCGGCATGAACACCCACGGTGAGTCTAAGCGATTGATATCGTTCAGAGTTCCAAAGCGCACGCTCGCCGAGCACCACGTGCCCGAGGCCCTCTTCGGCGGCCTCGCCACGAAGGATACCCGGCTCGAGCTCACCGGAGACGTGACCATCGAGCGCGGCGACAAGCCCCGGGCGGACGGCAAGCTCACCTTGGGGGCAACCGCGCTGCGCATCGGCCCCGGCGGCGCCCCGCTCGACGCGGAGCTGACGGCCGTGCTCGCCGGGGCGGCGGGCGGGGCGGGCGAGGGCGTCCTCGACGTCACCCAGGGCACGCTGCTGCTCGGCCAGAGCCGCACGAAGCTCGCGGGGGCGATCGACTCGCGCGGGAAGGGCGTGCGGCTCGAGCTCACGTCGAAGCGCTGCGACGTCCCGACCGAGGGCCCTAGCGGCACGACCCGCCTCGCGCTCGCGAGCCTCGACGTCGCCAACGGGAGCCTCTTCTTCGCGCCGTGTCTCGCGGCGCCCAAGAAGCGATGAGCGCGCCCCGCCTCGCCCTGCGCGCGTCTGCGCTGCGGCCCGGCGTGTTCGCGGCGCTCGAGCAGCGCCTCGCCCGCGCCGCCCGCGAGGGGCAGGCCCTCGTCCCGTTCCACATCGGCGACACGTACGTGGCGCCGCCGCCCGCCGCGAGCGCCGCCCTGACCGAGCTCGACCCGGCCGTCCACCGCTACGGGCCCACGGCCGGCCTCACCGCGCTGCGCGAGGGCCTCGCGGACTACGTCACGGCGCGCCGCGGGCTCGTCGGGGTGAACCCGCGCGAGGTGCTCGTCGGCGCAGGCGGCACCCACGCCCTCCACTGCGCCGCGAGCGTGCTGCTCGACCCGGGCGACGAGGTGCTGCTGCTCGCCCCCTACTGGCCCCTCGCGCCGGGCATCTTCGAGGCGCAGGGCGCCGCGTGCGTGGAGGTGCCGGTCGACCTCTACGCCGAGCCTACGCGCTCGCTGAGCCCTCTCCTGGAGGCCGCGCGCACGGGGCGCACGCGCGCGGTGTATTTCGTCTCGCCCAACAACCCCGACGGCAAGGTGCTCGGCGCGGCCCACCTCGAGGAGCTGCTCGCGTTCGCCGAGGACCACGACCTCTGGCTCTTCGCGGACGAGGTCTACGCCGACGTCACCTATGGCGTGCCGCACACCTCGCTCGGGGCCTTGCCAGGGGCGCGCGCCCGCGCGGTGCTGCTCTACTCGTTCTCCAAGAGCTTCGCCCTCGCCGGGCAGCGCGTCGGCTTCGCGGTCGCGCCCGAGGCGGTCGTCGCGGCGGCGCTGCGGGCGGGCATGCACACCGTGTTCAACGTGCCGCTGTCGTCGCAGCGCGCGGCGCTCGCGGCGCTCGCGGCGCCCGACGCGTTCCTGGCGCCCACCCTCGCGGCGTACCGCGCCACGCGTCACGCCGCGGCCGAGGCGCTCGCGCGAGAAGGTGTAGAGTGCACGTTGCCCGACGGGGGCGTGTACTTCTTCCTCGAGCTCGGCGGGTTCCTCCGCGGCCGGGAGCTCTCCGCGCTGCTGCTCCACGGCGTCGACCACGGCGTGCTGCTCGCCCCGGGTGAGGCGTTCGGGCGCGCGTTCGGCACACGCGCGCGCCTCTGCTTCACGAGCGCGCCCCAGGACGTGACGCTCGCGGGCGTCGCCGCGCTCGGCCGCGCGCTGCGCTCCTTCTAGCGCGCGCTGCGCTGTCTCTGGCCGCGCTTCGCCGCGAGGGGACGAATTCGAGTATGACGGAGCCCCCAAGGAAGGAGCCCCCGTGAAGCTTGCCCGTCGTCTCACCGCTCTCGTCGCGTCCGTCGCGTCCGTCGCGTCCGTCGCGTCGCTCGTCCAGGCGTGCGGCGGGGAGGCCCCCGCGCCCGTGGTGCCGTGCCCCGAGGCCCCTCGCGGGCCCTCGTTCGCCGCGGCGGACGGCGGTGGCCCGACCGCCGAGCCCACGCCGGACGACGCGCGGCGGTTCCTCGCCGAGGTCGACCGCGATCTGCGGCGCCTCTGGATCATGCGCGACCGCGCGGGGTGGGTGAACCAGAACTTCATCACCGAGGACACCGAGGCCATGGGCGCCGCCGGCGAGGAGGCCACGGCCGAGTACGTGACGCGCAAGGTGCTCGAGTCGAAGCGGTTCGAAGGCCTCAAGCTCGAGGCGGACGCGGCGCGCCAGCTCCGCCTGCTCAAGCTCTCCCAGGTCATCCCCGCGCCGCTCGACGGACACGAGCGCCGCGAGCTCGCGGAGCTGCAGTCGTCCATGACGGGCATCTACGGCAAGGGGAAATACTGCCCGAAGCGGCTGAACGGCGCGTGCCTCACGCTGGACGAGCTCACACGCACGCTGAGGACGCGCCGCAACCCCGCCGAGCTCGAGGAGGCGTTGACCGGCTGGCACTCCATCTCCACGCCGATGCGCGACAAGTACGCCCGCTACGTCGACCTCGGCAACAAGGGGGCGAAGGAGCTCGGCTTCGCGGACATGGGCGCGCTGTGGCGGTCGGGCTACGACATGACGCCCCAGGCGTTCGAGGCAGACATCGAGCGGCTCTGGGCGGAGGTGAAGCCCCTCTACGACAAGCTCCACTGCTTCGTGGGCAAGAAGCTGCGCGCCAGGTACGGCGCCGACAAGGTGCCGGCGGGCAAGCCGCTGCCCGCGCACCTGCTCGGCAACATGTGGGCGCAGCAGTGGGACGGCATCTTCGACATCGTCGAGCCGTACCCGGGCCAGGGCTCGCTCGACGTCGACGCGCGCCTCAAGGCGAAGTTCACCCAGGCGGGCGCGCCGGCGAAGCGCGGAGGGCGCCCCGCGGAGGGCACCTTCGACCCCAAGGGCATGGTGAAGCTCGGCGAGTCGTTCTTCACGTCGCTCGGCCTCGATCCGCTGCCGCAGACCTTCTGGGAGCGCTCGCTCTTCCTCCGCCCGAAGGACCGCGACGTGGTGTGCCACGCGAGCGCGTGGGACGTGACGTGGTCGAACGATCTACGCATCAAGATGTGCATCGAGCCGACAGAGGACGATCTCATCACGATTCACCACGAGCTCGGCCACGACTACTACTTCCACTACTACTTTCGGCTCCCGGTGCTGTACCAGCAGGGCGCCAACGACGGCTTCCACGAGGGCATCGGCGACACCCTCGCGCTCAGCGTGACGCCGGAGTACCTGAAGGGGCTCGGGCTCCTCGCCGACGTGCCGAAGAACGACAAGGCGAAGATCAACGTGCAGATGAAGCAGGCGCTCGACAAGGTCGCGTTCCTGCCGTTCGGCCTGCTCATCGACAAGTGGCGGTGGGACGTGCTCTCAGGGAAGGTCGCGCCCGCCGACTACAACAAGGCGTGGTGGGACCTGAAGCGGCGCTACCAGGGCGTCGCGCCGCCCTCGCCGCGCACCGAGGCCAACTTCGACCCGGGCGCGAAGTACCACATCCCGGGGAGCACCCCGTACATTCGCTACTTCCTCGCGCGCATCTATCAGTTCCAGTTCCACCGCGCGCTCTGCCGCGTGGCGGGGCACAAGGGCTCGCTCGAGACGTGCTCGATCTATGGGAACAAGGCCGCCGGCGACAAGCTCCGCACGATGCTGTCGCTCGGCGCGAGCCGCCCGTGGCCCGAGGCGCTCGCCGCGCTCTCGGGCGAGTCGCGCGCGGACGCCTCCGCGATGCTCGAGTACTTCGCGCCGCTCTCCAAGTGGCTGGACGAGCAGAACAAGGGCGAGACCTGCGGTTACTGAGCAGACCGCCGCCGCCGGCCCCCCGACCCCGTCTGCGGGCGCGTCCGCCGCGGGGCTTGCACGCCGAACCGCGTTCGATACAGTGCTGACCCAGACCCCATGACGTACGTAGGATTGCCATCATGAATCAGCCTCCCGGCGGAAACGGATTCCCCCCAGGTCCCGGGCAGAAGCCCGGCTTTGGCCAGACCCAGCTCATGCCGGGCAGCGCCTTCGGTGGCCCGAGCCCCGATCCCGGCGGCCAGTTTGGCCAGGCCCAGCAGCCGCAGTACGGTCAGCCGCAGCAGCCGCAGTACGGCCAGCCGCAGCAGCCGCAATACGGCCAGCCGCAGCAGCCGCAGTACGGTCAGCCGCCGCAGCCGCAGTACGGTCAGCCGCAGCAGCCACAGTTTGGTGGCCAGCCAGGCTTCGACCCCAGCGGCGGGCAAGGCTACGGCCAGGCGCCTGGCGCGTACGGCGCCGCGCCGGCGATGCCCGGCGGCCAGCCGGGCTACGACCCCAACGCCGGGGGCTACGGCCAGGCCCAGCCAGGCTACGGCCAGCCCGGCATGGGAGCGCCCGGCATGGGAGCGCCCGGCATGGGAGCGCCCGGCATGGGGGCGCCCGGCATGGGGGCGCCCGGCATGGGAGCGCCCGGCATGGGAGCGCAGCCTGGCTACGGTCAGCCGCAGGCTCCGGCCGGCGGCATGGGCAACATGCAGGTGGGCATCGGCGGCATGAGCTTCCAGGCCCCGACGATCGGCGGCGTGAACCTCGGCGGCAGCGACTTCTCGAAGGACGCCCTGCTGGCCGCGGTCGTTCAGGGCAACGGCTTCGAGTCACCGCGCAAGGTCGGCGGCGCGATGTTCGGCCTCGGCTTCCTGTTCTTCATCATCAACACGGTGCTCATCGTCGCGCACTTCTATTACCCGTACCTGTACTCGATCGGCGCGATCTTCTGGTGGGGCGGCCTGTGGCTCCTCATCACGGGCCAGCCTCGCAAGAGCGTCGACGGTTCGAAGGCGCCGATGTGGGCGAGGGCCGGCCTCGGGTTCTGCATGTTCATCGGCCTCATCGTGGGCATCCTCGCCATCATCGTCCCGTGGGAGCCCACGGGCGGCTGAGCCCCTCGCGGCGTGCGTGACACGAGGGCTCGCGGCGCGCCGCGGGCCCTCGAGGCTGGTCGTGGTCGTGGTCGTGGCGGGCCTCAGTCGACGATGCGCGGCCCAGCGCGGTAGCGGAGGCTCGCGCGCACGGCGGCGCGTGTCCGCTCGGCGAGATCCCGCTCGAGCGCGTACCGCAGCTCCGCCGACCCGCTCTCGTCGAGCGGACCGCGCGTACCACGCGTGAGGTATTTGTAGTCGACGCTCTCGGAGCTCTCGGCCTCGAAGTCCCCGACGCACAGCACCTGCCGCCGCCGGAGCTCCCACAGGTAAGCGCGGCCGCGCACGTGCCCGGGCGTGAACCCGGCGTGGGGCACGCCATGCGGCGCGGCCTCGGCGGTGATCCGCGCGATGATCACCGCGCCGGGGCTCTCCGTCGCGCGGTCGAGGGCGCGCGCCCTGCCGAGGACGCGCTCGTCGAGTCCAGGCTCGCGCGAGCGCTCCGTCAGCGAGCCCTCGAGCAGCGACGCCTCGCTCGCGGTCACGTCGCACGCCGCGCACACGTGGGGCTCGGTGAGCCGGCGGAAGCCCGGACCGGCGTCCGACACAGTCGACGTCGGGCAGCGCCCGAGCTCGGGGTGGGCGTCGACCCCCTGCTCGACCGCGCGCTCGACCCCCTCGCGTGCGGCGGCCTCCTCGAGGCGGGCGGCCTCCCGGGCGCGCGCGACGCTCGCCCTCGCGGTCGCCGCGGCCTCGCTCGAGACGCCGCGGAGGGGATGCTTCACCTTGTAGAGGACCTCGGGCACGGTCGCCATGAGGAAGAGCACGACGAGCGGCGCGACGAGCACGACGCACCCGGCCACCGTGTACAGCACCTTTCGGTGTGCGCGGGCGCGGAGCTCGGCCTCGTACGCGTCGAGCTCGGGGGTGGGCTGGACGAGCGGCCTGCCTTGGCGAAAGGGTCCCACGTCGCAACTCTGTCAAACGTGCGCGTCGCGCGCCAGCGCAAGCGCCCGCCGTGGCCTCGCGCTAGCCGATGCGCCGGAGCTTCATCTGCACGTCGCCGGACCAGTGGTTCTCGAAGGCGCGCACGCACGTGGACAGGTAGCGATCGTAGTCGTCGTAGATGGCGTCGCCCCAGGTGGCGCGGATGTGCGCCTCGTGGAGCTTCATGCGCCGCAGCCACTCGGCCGTGGTCTTGCCGTAGTCCTCGCGGCGCATGTAGAGCTCCTTCAGCTCCCAGTAGGGGCTGATGGCCATCACCAGCTCCTCGATGCGCGCGTTCAGGCCGCCGGGGAAAATCACGTCGGCGGTGAAGCGCAGGTCCTCCAGGTCCTTCTTCGTGCGGGGCACGCGGTTTCGGAGGATCGACTGGAAGGCGAAGTGCGCGCCGGGCTTCGCGAGCTTCCAGCACTTCTCGAAGTAGTCGCGGTAGAGATCGACGGCGAGGCCCTTGGCGGCCTGCGCGGGCGACACCACGTGGTCGACCATCTCGATCGACACGAGCGCGTCGTACGGCTCGTCCGGCGTGAAGTCCTTGTAGTCCTTGCACCATACACGGACATTCTTCAGGTTCCGCGCCTGGATCTCCTCGGTCTGGAGGGGCGAGAGCGTGACGCCGTGCGCGGCCCGCGCGCCGCGGCGCGAGATGTACTCGAGGTTCGCGCCCCACCCGCAGCCGATGTCGAGGATGGTCTTGTCGGGCGACATCTCCGCGAGCTCGTAGAGGATGCGGCTCTTGTTCTCCTGCGCCTTCTCGAGGGTGTCGTGCTCGGCGTCGTAGACTGCACATGTATAGTGCATCTTTTCGTCGAGCCAGAGCCGGAAGAACTCGTTCGAGACGTCGTAGGAGACTTCGATCTGCGCTTGGGTGGAAGTCACTCGGGTACCTCGCCCCCCGTCGGGGACATCGAGGAGCGGCGCGCCTCGAGGCAAGTTGCGCGGAGGGCCCCCGTCGGGGTGCTCCGCCTCGGTGGTGGGCCTCCACGGGCCCGGCTGGGCGGGTTTTGCCACGAACCCGGCCCGATTGCCACCGAGGAGACGGGCGTCACGGTCGCGCCGCCCCCGACGCGCGAAATGCGCGCGGCCCGAGCCGCGTAGCGCGCTGCGCGCCCGCGTCGCCAGGCGCCGCTTCCTTTGGCATCATGCACGCCTCGCATGCCGTTCCGACCCGAAGACGAGGCCCTCCTCGCGCGCCTCGAGGAGGAGGCCCTCTACGCGCGGCTCTTTCGCGCGCACGCGGGCCCGGGCGCTCCCGAGGCGCCGCGTCGGGCGGCGGGGCTCTTGCACGACCTCCGCGCGGTGCCTGGCGCACCTGAGGCGCTCGCCACCGCAGGCCTCCCTGCGGCCCCGGGCGGGGAGCCCTCGGAGGTGCCGATCGAGGCGCTCGACCGGCTCACGTCCCTCATGGCCGCCCCGTCGTTCGCGGGGTACTCGCCGTCGCTGCTGCACCACCTCGGGCTCCATTTCGCGCGGG
>CAZHGG010000242.1:0-8116 GCA_964531755.1 uncultured Polyangiaceae bacterium | reverse complement strand
ACCGGCGCCGGCGTCGCCGGAGCCCGCGTCGCCGGGGCCCGCGTCCGCCGGGGGCGGGGGCGGCGGCGGCTCGGGCGGGTCGTCGCAGAACGCCGTGTTCTCCGGGTTGATCTTGCACACCTGGCCGAGCGCCGAGCAGTCGATCTTGTTGACCCGCTGGGGGCCTTCGCGCTTCGACACGCAGCGCGTCGCCACCTTGCCCGCCTCGTCGCACGTGCCCCACACGGGCACGCCCGCGCACTCGGGCGAGGCGCTGTCGAGCAGCTCGGTGACCCGCGGGCCGAACGTGGCGTACACCTCGCCGACGACGCTGCACGGGTACGTGCGCCCCTTGAACGAGCCGGAGACCACCGCGACCACGACGTTCTCGTCCTTCACGCGGGCGAGGAGCGGCCCCCCCGAGTCGCCGCTGCACGGCTGCGCGTCGTTCTCGCCGAGGCCGAGGTACGCCTCGTAGCCCTTCAAGAGCTCGAGCTCGTAGAACTTCTTCATGCGCTCTTCCTGCGCCTTCACGTAGTCCTCGCCGTCGTGCTTCGCGATGAACGCCGCGAACTCCTCGTACGAGGGGAACACCTTCTGCACCGGCTTGCCGCTCACGCCTTGCAGGGTGAGCTGCCCGGCCTTTCGCTGCCCCGAGTTGCGCTCGCGGTCGCGCACGCCGAAGCCCACCGCGGTGAACTTCTGGCCCACCTTGAGCTCGCTGAGGAGCGCGCCGTCGACGCGGAGGGGCGTCACGTCGTCGATGGGAGCCTCGAGGAAATAGAGCGCCACGTCCGACCCGAGGTCGACGAAGCCCGCGTCGTGCACCGGCGAGAGCAGCACGCTCTTCACGCGCACGGTCTTCAGCGGCTTCGTGCTGTCGGGCCCCACGGCGAAGTAGATGGGCTCCTCGTCGAGCATCGTGTGGCCGCTCTTGGGATCGCGCGTGGCGCAGTGCTTCGCGGTGAGCACCACGGTCGGCGCGATGAGGGTCGCCGTGCAGAAGTAGTCGAACGAGTCGTCGAACGACTTGTGGCCCACCGTGCCGATGGCGTTCAGCTTCGCGCCGGTCGCGTCGACGCCGCCGATGATCGAGTCGTCCGAGCTGCCGGCGGTGGTGGTCGGCGTGCCTCCGCACGCGCCGAGGCCGAGGGACAGGAGACCGAGGGTGCACACGGCGCGGAGGAGGAGAGCTCGCATGCGCGGGGCGCGTGCACTACGTGTGCCAATGTGGGATAGCGACGCCTCGCGGGTATTCTTCGCGCGCCGGGGGAGCTCGGACCCCTCGCGGCTGGATCGGCCGCGACCCACACACCAACGCGAACGCCCCAGCAAGGCGTGGCACAAACGCGAACGACCCACGGCCGGGGCCGCGGGTCAGGCGCGTCGAGCGCGGCGCGCTCAGTAGGCGCCGAGCGCTGGGCCCGTGCGGTTCTTGGCGCGGACGACGCCGGCCTCGGCCTCGCCGCCCTCGATCGCCTTCTCGAGGTTGTCGAGGTTGACGTTGGCGCCGAGGTACACGCGCATGTCCTGGTAGCGGTCGAAGAACGGGTTGCCGAACGTGCCGTCGGCCCGGAGCGTGCTGCGGCCCATGTAGTAGCCGAGCTCGGGCGTGAGCCACGAGTTCGCCTCGTAGTCGAGCCAGAAGCTGAAGTACGTGCCGTTGCGCACCGTCGTGGGGTCGGAGAGGCGCTGCGCCGTCAGGCCGCGCGTCGCGTCGACGTCGTTCTCCGGGCTGAACTTGTAGAGGAACTGGTGCGAGAGGTTGAACCAGAACGCCGGGCTCCACTTGCCCCAGGTGGTGGACACGATGGCCGACCACGAGAGGATGTCGGAGGCGTTCGCGGCGCCGCCGAGCTGATCGTCGCACCCCGCCCCCGCGCCGAAGCAGGCGCGGCGGTACGGGAAGTCGCCGCGGATCCCGCCCGTGGTGTTCGAGTAGATCGGGTGCGAGTACGTGGCGAAGCCGATGAGGTCGAGCTCGCCGTCGCCCGGAAGCTCGAAGCTCTTCGCGAGCTGCAGGGTCAGCGCGGGCGTCATGATCATCGTGCGCGCGCGCGACTCGGGCGAGGTGGGCGCCGTGAGGCCCACGGCGACCTGGGGCTTCACGCCCGCGAAGGCCGGGATACCGCGGTAGAAGAGCTGGAGGCCCGTGTCGCCGAAGCGCGGCTCGTTGCGCGTGGTGGTGGAGTCGCTGTTCGTGAACTCGTAGGTGAACGTCGTGCGGCCGCGGATCTGCCAGTCTTTCGAGATGCCGTAGCGCGGCAGGAAGTACAGCGTCATGTCGGTGGTGGGGTTCTGGTACTGCGTCTGCCCGGGCGCGAACGTGCTCGTCGACGTGGCCACCTGGGTGAAGAGCTGCGTGCCCGCGAAGGGGCGCGGCTTCTTGGGCTTCTTCGGCTCCTCCTTCTTGGCGGGCGTGGTCGAGTCCTTCTTGGGCGCGCCGGTGCTGAGCGTGAGGCCCGTGGCGGGCGCAGCGGCGGGCGCGGCGGCGGCGGGCTCGGCGGGGGCGGGCTCGGCGGGCGGCGGCGTGGTGGGGGCCGGCGCGGTGGTCGTCGGCGCCGGCGCGGGCTCCTCGGCCTGCGCGTACGCCGGGCTCACCGCGGAGATCCCCGCGCCCACGATGGCCACACCCAACACGAACGCCAACGACCCTGCTGCTCTCTTCATCGCTTCCCGCTTCCCTTGTGCCCTGGCGCGCTCGTCGCCGACGGCCCGCAACGTGCAAACTTCGTGCTAGATCTGGCGCGTGCTGTAACTTGCTGAAATAACTATAAACTTCGAAGAAGTTTGGGTCCCGCCCGGCCGCCTCAGTCAGTTCGCTAACGACCCGACCGTGCGCGCGCGATGCTTCTAGCCCCGCGCTTGGGGCGCCGCAAGGGACAACCGCGCCACCTGAGCGCCCGCTCCGTGCTATCGCTGAGGGTCTCGTGGAAGGCCGCCGACCCGTCCCCGCGCTCCCGCGTGCGCTGCGCGCGCGCTCCGGTGGGGGAGCCTGGGTCGCGCCTGTCGCGCTCTCCGCGCTCTGCGCGCTCTGCGCGCTCTCCGCGCCTCGCGTGGCCGAGGCCGCCGGGCCGCTCGGTCCGCAGGGCGCGCCGCTCGACACCAGCCGCTACACGGTCGACCTGTTTCAGGGCCCGCTCGCCGCCTCGAACCGGGTCACGGGCCTCGCCGGCGCCGTCGCGCCGCTCGCCGAAGGCATCGACATGCACGCGTTCAACGCGGCCGCGCCCGCGGTGCGCACCGCGTCGTCGCACTCGGTGACCGAGTTCGACATCAGCGCAGGGCTCACGCTCCCGGGCGCGCTCCGCAACCTCGACTACGACAACAACGGCAAGCGAGGGTTCGCCTACGAGAACTTCTTCTTCGTGACGATGGCGGGGCAGGTCCAGCAGGGACCGTTCGGCGTCGGCGCCACGGTCGACGTGCAGCAGTACGATCTCGGCGCGACCACCGGCGCCGAGGGGGTCTCCAGCGTCGCCTTTCGCCTCGTGCAGGCGCGGCTCCTCGCGGCCACGGCCGTCGGCGACGAGCTCACGATCGGCGGGGGCCTCCGCGGCGTGCTCTTCACGCTCCGCGACGCGGCGCTCTCGGGCATCGGCTTCTCGAGCATCACCGACCTGCGCGGCGTGCTCACGATGGCCGGCGTGGGGCCCGAGGTCGGCGCGCTGTGGGCGCCGCTGCGGCTCCCGCTGCGCATGGGCCTGTCGCTGCGCGCGCCGGTCGCGGGGCAGCTCATCCCCGGAGACACGACCGTGGTCGACGCCGCGGGCGATCGCCGGCTCGGCAAGCTGTACCTCCCGGACCGCGTCGAGGTGCCTTGGCAGATCGAGTGGGGCGTCGCCGTGCAGCTCGGACCGCGCCCCTTCAACGTGAAGTGGCTCGACTCGACGGCCGTTCAGCACGAGGTGGTCGAGTCGTACCGCAAGACGCCCGACGAGCAGCGCTCCACGGTCGTCTCGCGCATGGGCCGCCGCACCTACGAGAAGCTCCCGCGCGAGAAGCTCCTGCTCTCGATCTCGTTCACCGCTACGGGGCCGGTCGCGAGCGCCGTGGGGCTCGAGTCGTTCCTGGCGGGGCAGGTCGATCGCTCCGGCGAGCGGGTCTCGCTCACTCCGCGCGTGGGCGTCGAGACCGAGGCGTGGCCGAACCGCATGATCTTCCGGGCCGGCAGCTACTCGGAGCCCACGCGCTTCCGCGGCGGCGCGCGCCGGCTCCACGGCACCGTCGGCGTGGACCTCAAGACCTTCGCCTCCGACGTGTTCGGCCTGTACGAAGACCCGCTGCCGTTCCGCGTCGGCGGCTCGCTCGACTTCGCGCGCCAGTACTTCGGCTGGAGCGTGACCGCGGGCATCTGGAACTAGCTCGCGCGCCCCCCCGAAGATCGCAGGCCGGTAGGCCGCTGCGCGCCGAAGCTTGCTATCGTGCCCGCCCGCCGTGCGAACAAGGTCGCTACCACGCCTCTTGTCCGGCCTCGGGCTCGCTCTCGGCGTGCTCGTGGCCTCGCCCGCGCGCGGCGGCGGACCGCTCGGCGCGCAGGGCTCGCCGATCACCACGAGCAGCTACACCATCGACCTGTTCCAGGGGCCGCTCATCGGCTCGTCGCGCGTCACCGCCGTCGGCGGCGCGGTCGTCGCGCTCGCCGCCGGCGCGGACATCATGACCTCGAACCCGGCGACGCCCGCGGTGCGGTACCCGTCGTCGCACTCGATCACCGACTGGAACGCGGGCATCGAGTGGCGCTTCCCGAGCCAGCTCGGCACCACCGACTTCGACAACAACGGCACGAAGGGCTTCGCCTACAACGACTTCGTCTTCCTCTCCACGAGCGGCTACGTCCAAGAGGGGCCGCTCGGCATCGGCGTCGCGCTCGACCTCCAGCAATACGAGCTCGGCCGCGTCGGCGGCGCGCCCGTCATCAAGAGCGCGTCGGTGCGCCTCGCCTCGCTCCACCTCATGGCGGGCTACAGCCTCGATGACGAGGTCCACCTCGGGTTCGGCCTGCGGGGCGCGCTGCTCACGCTCCGCGACTCCGGTCAGTCCGAGTTCACCGCCGTCCCGGGCACCGAGGGGCTCCTCACCATGGCGGGCCTCGCGCCCGAGCTCGGCTTCTTGTGGGCGCCGCGCGCGCACCAGCTCCGGCTCGGCGCCGCCGCCCGCGCGCCCGTCGTCGGGAAGGCCACGAGCAGCGACATCGCGCCGGACGCCGCCGGCGATCTGCGCGTGGGCACCATGTACCTCCCGCGCGGCATCGAGCGCCCGTGGGAGCTCGAGTGGGGCGTCGCCGTCCAGCTCGGCGAGCGGCCGCTCAACGCGCGCTGGCTCGATCCGCGCACGCTGCCACGCGCCGAGCTCGAGCGCTTCCGCCGGTCGCCCGACGACACGCGTCAGGTGCTCATCAACCGGTACGAGCAGCAGCGGCGCGTGCGCTTCCCGCGCCCCAAGCTGCTCCTCTCGACGTCGTTCATGATCACGGGGCCCACCGCGAACGCGGTCGGCATGGAGTCGTTCCTGGCGCAGCGCGTGGACCGCTCCGGCCGGCACGCGTCGTTCACTCCGCGCGTGGGCGTCGAGACCGAGGCCCTCCCGAACTGGCTCTGGCTGCGCGCCGGCGCGTACCTCGAGCCCACCCGCTTCGCGCAGTCGTCCCCGCGACTCCACACGACCGTGGGGCTCGAGGCGCACGTCTTCGAGTCCGACGTGTTCCACCTCTGGGACTCGGCCGTGCCGTTCCGCCTGGGCGTGAACCTCGACGTCGCGCGCGACTACTACGACTGGAACTGGACCTGGGGCCTCTGGTACTGACGTGAAGGCCACCGTGCGCACATCGCCTCGCAACGATTCAGGATCTGCGGAGCTGCGCGCCGCCTTGGCGCCGCCGAGGTCGCCTGGGGTTCCCGCGTTGGCGGCGGGGGCGTAGACTCGTGCGAATGGTCACCGGGGGACGACGGCGAGCCTCGAGGCTCCTCGCCGGCTGCGCTTGCATCCTCGGCCTCGCGTACGCGGGGCGCGCGGGCGCGGTCGAGGAGCCGACGGTCTACGACAATCATCAGCTCTATTTGATTGGCAGCCGCGCGGCAGGCATGGGAGGGGCCTACACGGCGCTCGCCTGCGACGAGGGGGCGCTCCACTACAACCCGGCCGGCCTCGTGTGCGCGCGCCACTCTCACCTCGAGCTCGTCGCGAACGCGTACATGCTCCAGAGCTACTCGGTGCCGAGGGCGCTCGGCGACGGGCAAGATCTCTCCGCGACGACCTACCACTCGATCCCGAGCATGGTGGGCGGCGTCTACGTCCTCGCCGACGGCGAGGAGTCCGGCGCGGGCCGCCAGGCGTTCGGCTTCTCCGTGTCGATCCCGTACTCGATCGCGCTGAAGACCGCGCCCTCGAGCAACACGCGCAACTTCCTCTCCGGCACGTGGCGCGACGACGTGCTGGCCGGTGACGTCGGCTACGGCTACCAGGTCACCCCCACGCTCGGCCTCGGGCTGTCGCTCGGCGGCATGATGCGCGTGATGAGCGGCTCCAACACCTTCCTCGTCACCCGCCCGAACGCCGGCGGCGGCACCGAGTTCGTCGCGGCCGACCTCGAGCGAGACCTCGTCGCCGTCGGCCTGCGGGCCAAGCTCGGCGCGCGCTGGACGCCTACGCGGCAGCTCTCGCTCGGGCTCGCGGTGGTCACGCCCACGCTCGACGTGTTCGGCACCTACGCGAGCAGCTCGAACCTCACGATCGCCGGTATCGACCAGACCACCGGGCAGGCCGTGGCCGACGCGCTCCCCTCGCGCTTCACGGGCAAGAGCGCGGCGGGTTTCCCCATGCGCTTCGCCGTGGGCGTGGCCTACACCTCCGAGCGCACGACCCTCAGCGCCGACGCGTCCGTCAACCTCCCGCACACGGTGCGAACCGCCTACGACCTCAGGTCGGTGCCCATCGTGGGCGTCACCGCGCAGCCCGATGAAGAGTCGAAGCTCGAGCGCGTGCTCCAGCCCAACGCGAACGTGGGCGCCGAGGTCCGCGTCACGCGCTCCGTGGCGATCGACGTCGGGGCGTTCACCGATCTCTCCGCGGTGCCGGCGGGCGGCGAGCAAGATCGCATCCACATGTTCGGGCTGAGCGCGGCGCTCAGCTTGATCGGCGTCCAGACCCACGGCTCGTTCGGCGCGAGCTTCTCGTACGGCGCGGCGGACACCAAGGTCCTCACGGGCGAGTTCTCGCTGCGCAACCTCGGCGCGCAGCCGGAGGGGGTCTCCCGCCTGACACGCTGGAACCTCGTGGGCGTCATCGGGTCGAACTACTCCTTTCTCCCCGACGACCTCGCGGCCGAGGCCGTGGAGCGCGAGCGCAAGCCGAAGGCCGAGCGCGCGCCGCCCCCGCCCCCGCCGCCGGCGCGCTGACCGCCACGCCTCCTCGCGGTGAAGCCAGATTAGCGCCCGGCCGCGGGCCCCAGCGGCGTGCTCGGGTCGACCTCGATCACGTGCACGAGCGACCGATCGACGACCCCGCGATCGGCGCCGAAGAGCTCCCGGTTCACCCGGCCGCTCGCGTCGAGCACGGCCGCCTGCACGGTGCGCTCGACGCTGCACGCCGGCCCGACGTCGATGGCCACCGCGACCACCGCCGCGCCGTTCGCGGGGTTCTCCACGCGCAGGCGCGCGCCGCAGCCGAAGCGCCCGGCGTCGGCCACGAACCACGTGAGCTTCTCCTCGCAGGCGCGGCCGGTGTCCGCGGCGGCGCACAGCCCGAGGCGCCGCAGGTCGCCCAGGCAGCCCGGCACGCAGTTATCGCCAGCGTCGCCGTGCTTGCCGCCCGCCGCGTCCACCCAGCACCCGAACGCCGTGAGGAAGTAGTCGCCGTTCTGCGCCTTCTCGGTCGCCGCCGTCCCCGAGCACGTCCACGTCGTGGTCGTACCCATGCAGACTGCATCTTTCCCCGAGGGCGTTCGCAGGCACCCGCGCGTGCACGCCTCCTCCTCGCGCGACACGCCGTCGGGGCACCTCCCGCGGCTCGTCCCGTCGGGGGCGCACACAAAGCGGTCCTTCGCGCCGGCGAAGGTGCCGCAGCCGAGCTTCCGCGCGTCGGGCGTCGCGTCGCCCGCGCCGGGGTCACCCGCGTCGACGCCCGGGGGCTCCGCGGT
>CAZHGG010000241.1:0-8122 GCA_964531755.1 uncultured Polyangiaceae bacterium | reverse complement strand
CTCGGCAAGACCCGCCAGGGCCCCGCCCTCGACGACCTCGTCGAGCTGCTCGATCGCCCGTCGTGGGCCGAGGTCGTGCGCGCCGGCGCGATCGACGGGCTCGCCTCGCTCCGCGATCCCCGCGCGCTGCCTCACCTGCGCGCCAAGACCCGCTACGGCCAGGCGCCGCGGGCGCGCCGAGCCGCCGCGCTCGCGCTCGGCAGGCTGTCCGAGGCGCGCGACGACCGCGAGCTGCTCGAGGAGCTCCTCGACGACCGCGACCCGTTGCTCCGCCAAGACGTCGCCCGCGCCCTCCAGCTCATGGGCGATCCGCGCGCGCGCGCCGCGCTCCGCGCCCGCGAGAGCGTGGAGGACGACGTGCGTGTCCGCCGCCGGCTCCGTGAGGTGCTGCGCGACCTCACGGGCGATCGCAAGGCGATCGCGCACGAAGCCGAGGCCGAGCTGGAGAAGCTCCGCGCGCACGCCCAAGAGCTCGAGACCCGCCTGCAGAAGCTCGAGGCGCGCCTCGGGCCCGAGCGCCCCGGGAAGACCCGAGCCGCCAAGGGGCGGCAGGGCGCCAAGCCCGCCGAGCCCGCCACCCGCACGCCACGCCCCCGCGCGAGATAGCCGCGCACTCGGGGCTTGAGTTCCGGCGAGCGAGTCACGACACTGCGGGCCCATGGCAGACGAGAGCTTCCCCGTCGAGGTCGACCAGCGCGGCACCGTCGCGGTCTTCACCATCACCCGCCCCGAGCGCATGAACAGCCTCTCGCGCGGCACCCTCCGCGCGCTCGGCAAGCTCACCCGCGAGGCGATCGAGAACCCTTCTGTGCGCGTGATCGTCGTCACGGGCGCGGGCCAGAAGGCCTTCTGCGCGGGGGCCGACCTGAAGGAGCGCCAAGGCATGTCGGAGAACGACGTGCGCCAACAGGTCGAGCTCTACCGTGAAGAGCTCGGCCCGCTCGATCGCTCACCGAAGCCGGTCGTCGCGGCCATCAACGGCGTGGCCTTCGGCGGCGGCCTCGAGCTCGCGCTCATGTGCGACCTGCGCGTCGCCGCGCCGCACGCGGTGCTCGCCCTGCCCGAGACCACGCTCGGCATCATCCCCGGCGCCGGCGGCACCCAGCGCCTCCCGCGCGTCGTGGGCGAGGCGCGCGCCAAGGAGATGATCCTCCTCGGGCGCCGCGTCGACGCGCGCGAGGCCCTCGCCTGGGGCCTCGTCAACCGCCTCTGCCCGGACGGCGTCGACGTGGTCGACGACACCGTCGCGTGGCTCCGCCCCATCGCCGAGGGCGCGCCCATCGCGCAGGCGGCGGCGCTCGAGGCGATCGACCGCTCGTTCGACACCTCGCTCGCCCTGGGCCTCGAGCTCGAGAAGGTGAGCTACGACAAGGTGCTCGTGAGCGCCGATCGCCGTGAGGCGCTCGAGGCCTTCGCCGCGAAGCGCCCGCCCCGGTTCGAAGGCCGCTAGCGCGCCGAGCCTCTCACAGCTTGGCGGGCCCGCCCACCGGGCGCGGGCCGCGCGGCTTCGGCACGTAGTGGTAGACCTTCTTGGTCTTCTCCAGCGTGAACGCCTGGTTGAACACCACCACGTCGTCCCGCGGGGGCATCACGAAGCTCCGCCCGGGGTTCTTCGGCAGCAGCTTCGGGTTCTCGTCGGTCTTGAGCTGCACCTCGAACTGCTCGCCCGGCTTCACGTCGAGCGCGAAGTGCGCCGCGCCCGAGCTGTCGGTCCGCGCGACGACGTTGCCGAGGAACACCACCGGCAGGTTCGGGCCGCCCTCCGCGCGGATGCCGACCACCACGCGCCGCACGAGCGGCGGGCAGGCGATCGCGTACTCGGGCACCCGCCCGTCCGCGAGGCGCCGCAGGGCCACCACGATGGGCGCGGGCTGCTGGTTGGTCTCGGGGCACTTCACCACGAGCTGGGCCTGGTCGCCCTCGTTGCCTCGGAGGGCCACGAGCGCGCGACCGTCGGCCTGGGTCACCCCCACCTCCTTGTCTTGATGGAGCACCTTCGCCCCCGCGAGCGGCCGGTTCGGATCGGAGTCGACCCGGACCGAGAACTTGAACGCGGGCACGGGCGCCGGCTCGAGCTGCTTGCCGCACCCGAGCGCCGCGCACGCCACGCCGAGGCCGAGGGCCGACCAGAGGAGCCCAGAGGTCAACGAGGGAGGCATCTCCTAAACGTTCCGTACGGAGCCCCCCACGTCAAGCGCGCGCGCTCGTCCGTCCAGTGTGGCTGCAGATTCCACGTACGCGGTAAGGATCCACTCAGACTGGATCAACTCCGCACCATGGTGAATCCATTCGGATCCTGCCGAAGTGTCCTACATGTGCGAGCGTTCCCGCCATTCGGCGCGATTTGCTCGATGATTTTCGCCTTCGAGACCCAAGGCGCCCGCGCCCACGCCCGCTTGTGGCGTGGCACGAGTCTTGGATATACTCTCCTCGTGCAAGCCTCCTCGCCTCTCCACCTCGAGCTCCCCGGCTCCGCTACGGGAGGAACGACCATGACGAAGCGCGTTCGCACGACCGCCCTCACCGCCCGCGCCCGCGCGCGAGGCGCCGTCCTGGTAGAGTACGCTCTCCTCCTCACGTTCGTGGCGATCCCCACCATGATGGGCATCACCGCCGGCGGCGTGAAGATGCTCGCAGATTACCGCTCGTCACGTACCACCCTCATGGCGCCCATCCCCTGATTGGCCCCGCTCACCCTCAACTGCCAGACAACCCCCTCTCGGAGAAGAACATGAACAAGCAGATCCTTCGCATGAAGTCCCGCGGCGCCTCCATGGTCGAGTACGCGCTCCTCCTCGTCGCCGTCCTTCTGCTCGCCGCTGCGGCCTTCAAGGCCCTCGGTCCGGTCGTCGGCCGCTCGGCGACGAACGCGACCCAGCAGCTCTGATCCGCTCGCGCGTGTGTGCGGCCTGCTCGGCTTGGGTGACCGAGCAGGCCCCCGCGTCCACGCGGGCACGCGCAGTACCCCACCCGCAGCCTGCATCGGTAGCCATGGTCCCATGATCCCTTTCCTCATCGCAGCGGTCATCGTGAGTGGCGTTGCTGCGGTGTACGACATGAAGTCGGGGCAAATACCCAATTGGGTCACGCTGCCGGCGCTGTTCCTCGCTCCCATTGCTCACTTCGTCGTCGCCTCCGCGCACGGCATCGCCTCCGACGAGGCCGCCTTCGAGGGCGGCTTCTCCGTCGCCGGGGCCTGCGTCACCGCGGTCGTGCCCTTGGTCCTCTACCGCCAGAACGCGATCGGCGGCGGCGACCTCAAGCTGCTCGCGGCGCTCGGCGCCCTCTGCCAGCCCTCCCTCGGCCTCGAGCTCGAGATGTACGGGTTCATGGCGGCGCTCGTGATCGCCCCGGCCCGCCTGGCCTACGACGGCAAGCTCTTCAGGACACTGAAGAATACGATTTTCCTCATGTTCAATCCCGTCTTGCCCAAAGAGAAGCGCAAGGCGGTCGAGCCCGAGGCCATGACGTGGTTTCGCCTGGGGCCGTGTATTTTCATCGGCGTCGCCGTGACCACCGCCTTCCATTGGGGGTCGAAATGAAGTCGCTCAGGTCGGTATTCCTCAGTCCAGCGCCGCGCGGAGCGGACCTCGCCGACCCGGGCGGGGCGCACGCCGCGCTCGCTGCGCGCCCTGGGCTCCTCCACGATCCTCGCGGAGCGGCCCTGGCCGAGTTCGTGATCGCCGTCGTGCCGCTGCTCATGACCTTCTTCTGCTTCGTGCAATACGCGAAGGTCTACACGGCCAAGCTGGTCGTCCAGCACGCGGCCATCTCCGCCGCGCGCGCCGCCGTCGTCATGGTGAAGAAGCCGACGAACCCCGGCGAGAACGGGAGCAACACGGACGTGAGGCAGGCGGCCGGCCTCGCCCTCTCCCCGTGGATCACGAGCGGGTCCATCTCGAACGTGAGTGTGCAGGTCACAGACCAGTCCAGCATGTCGGACGTCTACGGACCCGTCCGGGTGCAGGTGCAGGCGACCTACCGCTGCACCGTGCCCATGGGTCGGCTCGTCTGCCCCGGCTCGCGCAAGGTCCTCACGACCGAAGCGACGATGCCCAATCAAGGCGCAAGGTACAAGGTGGACTGATGACGACCGCAACCTTCGACCAGCTCGGACCCCGGGACATGCGCGACCTCCGCGAGGACACGCGCGGCGCGGTGATGGTGATGGGCCTGTTCATGGCCACGTTCCTCATCGGAGCGATGTGGTTCATGAAGGGCATCGGCGACGCCGTGGTCTTCAAGGACCGCATGCAGGAGGCCGCGGACCACGTGGCGTTCACGTCGGCGGTCGTCCACGCCCGCGGCATGAACATCATCAGCGTCATCAACATCGTCATGTACGTGATCGCCCTCATCTGGGTGATCCTCTGCATGTTGAAGGACCTGCTCGACCTCGCCGTCGCGCTCCTCACCACCTGCGCGGCCACCATCGTCGGGTGTGCGTTCTGCTGCGAGGCCCTGCCCATCGCCACCGCGGCCGACCGCGCCGTCACTGTCGCGAAGAACGCCTACGAGGCGAGCGCGGTGAACGTCGGCCTGCCGGCGCTCAGCCTCACGGGCACGGCCGTCGCCATCGGGTATCCCTGGTACGGCACCTACGCCGGCTACAGCGTCGGGTCCGACTACAAGAGCAGCGGCTTCGCCATCGGCCCGTCGAACATCCCCGGCATGAACTTCTCGATGAACCTCGACAAGTATTTCGGTGGCGGCAAGCCCCCGTCGGTGCCCGCCACCGGCTCGGCGGGCGCCCCGGCGGCCGGCGGCTCCAAGCCGAGCACGTTCACGATGAAGCTCGGGCTCCCCGTCGTGCTCTCCGCCAACTCCGACCTCTGCCTGCGCTTCACCGGGTCGCTGAAGGGCTTCTTCCCGAGCTTCCTCGGCAGCATCATCTCCTGGGTCGGCGGTCGCTTCGTCGAGGCGCGCGGCTACTGCAACGGCGGCGTGTGGTCGAACAAGAACCTTGGCTGGAAGAAGTGGTACTCACCCGCGAAGAACGGCAACGACTGGCTCCAAATCTGGTCGATTCTGACGCCCGAGAAGTACGACGAGGGCAACGCGGAGAGCAAGGTGGCGCTCGCCATCGGGAGCAAGGGCTCCGTGTACGCCCAGTCGGTCGCCGCCCGCGGCGCCGTGCCCCAAGCGCCCATCTACTCCGCCGAGGCCGAGTTCTACTACGACTGCGACGGCAAGTTCACCGACTCGCAGTGCAACGGCGAGGGCGGAAACAGCGTGAGCGCCACCGAGGTCACGTTCAACATGCGGTGGATGGCTCGCCTCCGTCACGTGCGGTCGCCCTCCCTCGGCGCCCTCATCGGCGGCGCTCTGACCAACCTCTTCGCGGGCCCCGTCATCGACTTCCTCGGCGGCAAGCTGGGCGGCTCGATCAAGGGCAGCGACGCATACAAAGCGATTGAGAAGGGCCTCGGCAGCGGCGGCCCCTTCCTCGGCGCGGTGGTGAGCGACACCATCAAGAAGGGCACGCAGGCGGCCACCAGCGCCATCAACGGGGCCATCGACGCGCCGATGGGCTCCCCCATCCCCCAGGTTCTCCACTGACCAAGGACCCCGCCATGAAGAAGTCCCGTAAGTTCTCCCTCCGGGGAGCGGCGCTGGTGGAAGCGGCGGTAGTCATCCCGGTGATGGTCTCCTTCCTCGGACTCACCATGATGATGGGCAACGCGTACATGGTGAAGCTCACCCAGAACCAGCAGGCGCGCTCCATGGCGCTCGACTACGCCTCCCACCAGTGCCAGCGGCAGGTCATCTCGTACAACAACACGAGCCGCTCGCAGGGCTCGGCGGGGGTCGGGGCGGGGGTGGGAGCGGCCGACAGCCAGTCCGCCGAGGCCCTCGCCCAGGCGCCCGGCCAGGCGAAGACCAGCGGCTTCATGGCGAAGACCCAGGTCAGCTACGCGTCCACGACGATCATCAACCCCAAGCCCAACACCTCGACCCGAGGCATGGGGCTCACCCTGAAGGTCAACGGCTTGACCTCGACCGCGGTGTGCAACGAGACGCCCGAAGACGGCAGCTTCAGCGGCATGTTCGGGTACATCAAGGGTAAGATCACCGGCGCCGCGAACTAGGAGTTTGGTCCCATGAACCTGCAAGTGAGGCCCGGAGGGGCGAACGAAGGTCGAGGGCGAGCCGGCGCCGAAGGCGAGGTGCTGTCATGAACATGCTCGGTCCCCTGCTCATCGCTTGGCGGAACGCCAAGGGCTTCAACAGCGCCCGCGCGCAGAAGATCCGCGGCGTGGGCCGCGCCGCCGCGGTTGTGCTCGTGGCAGGCCTCGGCGTTGGCCTGTTCGCCACCCACACGGCGAAGGCGGACATCGGCAAGGCCACGCTGAAGTTCGGCCGCGAGATCGCGCCGCTCGCGACCGACGGTGCGAGCGAGGTGCGCCTGAACGGGCAGAGCTTCTTCCTGCGCGAGGGCATGACCGACGCCTCGGTCAAGACGGTGCTCGACGACTACGAGGGGCGCTGCGAGCAAGACAAGAGCGCGCTCGGCGAGTTCTGGTCGAAGATGCCCGAGTCCAGCATGGTCGTCGACGGGCACAAGCTGCCGAAGTCGATGCGCTCCGGCATCCTCCGCACGCAGGAGCACGCCGGCGAGGGCGTGGTCATGTGCCTCATCAAGGGCGAGCGCACCTCCAAGGACGTCACGGAGGCGTTCAAGAATTTCGCCCAGTCGCAGGACCTCGGCGACCTCGGCAAGCTGCGGTACGTGTACGCGCGCGAGACCACGCACGGCACCCGCGTCGTCACCGCGTGGACCGACAACTCCTTCAGCTTCGCGAAGATCGCCAACGCCGACGGCACCGCCCCCGGCAGCGACTCGCGCCTCCCCCGCCCGGAGGGCGCCAAGCGCCTCATGACGGCCGAGGTCGTCGGGAGCCCGTACGGCGTGCGCATCTACGAGACGTCGCTGGCGCCGGAGGACGTGGGCGTCTTCTACGACAAGTGGGCCGCGAGCACCGGCGACTGGCGCTCCATCGCCCCCGAGCACCCCGAGGGCACGATGCGGGCGTACTTCAACGGCGGCACGCAGGTGATCATCACCGCGCGGCGCGCGCCCGGCGCGGGCACCACGGCCATGTCGATCATGGAAGTCGTGCCGGGCATGAAGCCCCAGGACATCGACCTCCAATGAGCTCGGTCGCGCGCGCCACCGGCTCGGTCGCCACCTTCCTCGGCGCCTGGCTGCTCGCCTTCTCCCCCGCGAGCTCGGCGCCTTGCGCTGGCGCGGTGGCCTCGGCCGACCGGGTGGAGCTGGTCTCGCAGGCCTGCGCGGACGCCGACGCGGCCACCGCGTGCGGGCAGCGCTGCGATCAGGGGAGCACCTACTGCTCGACGCTCTGCCTGAAGAAGGAAGAGCCCTGCTTCAAGGCCTGCAAGACGACCGAGGAAGAGGCGAAGAAGCAGAAGACGCTGGATGACAACAAGTGCCTCAGCAAGTGCACCGACAAGCTGAAGCCCTGCATCGACAAGTGCCACGCCGCGCGCGCCGCGTGCCGCGAGAAGTGCCCCTCTCCCTGAGACCTCCCGCTCGCTGAGAGCTCCGTGAGCCACGCCCCGGCCCGAGCGCCGCGCGTGGCTCACGCCGTGTCGAGTCGAGCGCCGTCCGTCTCGCGCGGTCGCCCCTCGCGGCAATCATTGCAGAATGCACTCACTTCGGTCGGGCTTGGCCCGTGGGGCGGCCCAAGCGGATTCGTGCCGTGGTGACGGAAACGCGCGTCGCGCGCGCGCGTGACCCGCGAGGCGCGATGAGGCTTCCTGCGTCACGCAATTGTCGCTACCGTGGCAAGACGCATGAAACCGCAAGCGAGCGCCTCGCGCGCTAGACCACGGCGTGCCCACCCGAGAGGTGAGATCCCCATGACGAGCGCCATCGTCGAAGGTCGATCGCGAGCCCGATGCGAGGTCTCACGATGAACCGTCGCGCCCTCGCCATCGCCGTCGTCGTCGGCATCCTCGGGATCTTCCTGCTCTTTCTGTACCAGCGTCGCTTCGAGGTCGAGGCCTCGGGCGGCGAGCGCGTGCGCGTGCTCACGGTCGTCAAGCAGGTCGATCGCGGCAAGCCGCTCACCGACGACAACATCGCCACGCGCGAGATCCC
>CAZHGG010000240.1:0-8126 GCA_964531755.1 uncultured Polyangiaceae bacterium | reverse complement strand
CGAGGTGCGCGAGGGCCCCGCGGGCGCGCTCGTCGCGGTCCCGGAGCTCGACGAGGGCGCCCCGCTGCTCCTCTCTCCGCCTGGGCGCAACCTCGCCGTCGTCGCGGTGCGCGATCGGGTCGAGGCGCGCGCCCGCGTCGCCTCGCTCGGCCGCGCCGTGGTCACGGTCGGGGGCAGCGAGCTCGAGACGGCCCGCGCCGTCGCGCCCGCGTGGGCGCGCGTCGCCGAGCTCGGTCGAATGCAGCGCCCGCCCCTGGACGGCCCGGTCGACGGCCGCGACGTGTGGCTCACGCCCTCGCCCGCGTGAGCTCCGCTCGCGACCCTTACGACTCGCGGACGTTCTCGAAGCTCGTGCGCCGCCCGATGGCCTCGTCGTCGACGTTGAGCAGGATCGGGAGCGTCTCCCGCTGCCAGTCGTCGTCGTCGATGCGCCGCACGATCACCTTCGCGTCGCCCGAGCCGAGGTAGAGCGCCTCGACCACGTCCATGATGACGTAGAAGCCGTTCGAGTTGCAGAATCGCAAATCTGTGAAATCAATGACGATTTCTTGGAGGCTCAGGTCCCGGAGCTTCACGCCGAGCTCGTCGATGTGGCCCTTCAAGAAGCGGTACGGGTTGTCGACCCGGATGACGCCCTCGAACCTGTGCTTGAGCGAGCGAGCGTCGAGGGTCGCGACCGAGTGGAACACGCTCGCGCCGCCGTCCACGATCTCGCCGAAGGTGATGACCTTCATGATTGCACCGCCGTGTAGGTCGCCGTCACAGTCATGGCCCCGTCCTGGTACGCGATGCCGATGTCAAACTTGTTCTCCTGAGCGAGGCGCATGAGCCCGAGGCCCCCCTTGAGCCGCTCCTTGCGTCGCTCGCGTATCGTGTTCGCGACCATGGCGCGCAGGTCGGGGGTGTCTCGAATGAGGTCCACGCGCGCCTTCACCTTCGCGTACTGCTCCGGTGTGACCCTGTTGCGGACCGCGATGACGAGCCCGGTGGGACCCGCGTCGAGCTCGAGGTCGAAGCTCGACTTCGGGTCGTAGATGTTCTCGAACACGTTGGTGACGAGCTCGGTCACGACCACGTTCGCCTTCCGGGCCACGTTCCTCGGGTAGAACATCCCGAGGAGCTGCAGCGCGTGCTCGCCGACGAGGCCGGCGAGATCGCCGGTGACGTGGTCGAGCGGGCCCACCGTGAGCCGCAGGCGCGTGGTCGTGTTCGCGAGAGCGCGCTCGTCCAGCTCGGAGAGCGGTGTCGGTGCTTCGGGGCTCATGCCGTCTTCCTCGCGACGAGCAGCGTGATGTCGTCGGAATCTTGGGAGCGAAAGGCCTGGTAGTCCTCCACGCAGAGGCGCACGATCTCTTCGGTCGGCAGCGCGCGGTGCTGGCGAATGAGGCCGTTCAGGCGGGCGACGGTGTAGTCGCGGCCGGACGCGTCTTGCGCCTCCACCATGCCGTCGGTGTAGAGCACGAGGAGGTCGCCCACCACGAAGGGCAGCTGCGTCTCGACGTACGGCTTTTGTCGCAGCCCGAGGAAGTGGTTTCGCTTCTCGAGATCGTACTCTTCCCCGCTCGCCGCGAGGAGCAGGCCGTAGCCGCCGCCGCACACGTACGTGAGCGACTCCTCCGCGAACGTGACGAAGTTCACGGTGGCGTATTTGCGCACCTCGCGCAGAAACTCGAAGGAGGCCTTGTTGACCCACTCGACGATCTCGGCGGGGTCCTCCAGGCGCTCCATGATGGTCATGAACTGCGCCTTCAGGTACGCCATCACGAGCGCCGAGCTGACCCCGTGGCCGGAGATGTCGAAGACGCCGATCGCGTAGCGGTCGGAGGCGGTGCGGAAGTAGTCGTAGTAGTCGCCGCCGACCTCGGTGAGCTGCTTGTGGTAGACGCTGAGCTCGAGCTCCGACGCCATCGTGGCGAACATGCGCGGCAGCAGCGCGCCCTGCACGCTCTGGGCGACCTCCAGGTCTTCCCGGATGATGTGGTAGGCCGCGGCGAGCTCGCGCTCCTTCTCGTCGAGCTGCTCGTAGGCCACCTTCAGGTTCTCGTTGGTCGAGTTCCAGAAGGCGGTGTCGCGCTCGAGCGTCTTGGCGAGCCCGCGGAACTTCCAATAGAGCCGCGCGAGCTCCTTCTCGGAGAGCCGCCCGAGGAGGTCCGTGTCGTCACGGGACATGACGTCTTCGAGGGTCAGCGGTGAGTTGCTCATCAGTGAAACTCCACCACGAGGTGGTCGGGATCTTCGTCGTTCCGGACGTCGATGTAGTCGATGTCGCCCGGCGCCAGCATGCCGCCGATCAGCACCCCACACTCCATCTTTCGGTTGAACGGCGTCGTGGAGTGCACGACCGCGCGCCCGTTGGCCTTGTCGAACAGCTCGAGCTCGAACGAGCCCACCACGCGCTCGGGGCCGCGGACCACGCTGGCGAAGCCGCCCGAGCCCGTCTGGAAGTGGAGGAAGCTCACGCCCTTGCGGACGATCCCCTTGCCCGGCCCGAAGTGGTACCAGCCCGTCATCATGGCGATCCCCACCTTCACCATGATGGGGTCGACGTTGCCATACGAGCGGACGACCAGCTCCTGGAGGCGCTCCCACTCGGTGAGCGGATACCAGTCGTTGATCTGGAGCTCTTTGATGAAGTTCGTGGCGTCGCGGCCGGCCACGATGTTGAGGTTCACGCAGGCCTGCGCGAAGCCCACCATCAGCGCTCCGTGCACCTGCATCTGCGCCGAAAGGGGGACGCTGCTCTCGCTGTCGGTCATGGCTTTCCCTGGAGGTCGTGGCTCCCTCGATACGCGAAGACGGCGAGCAGAGGCAGGCCGCGATAGCCGAGGCGGACGAGGCCGTCGTCGACCGCGGCCGAGCAGTACGTGGGCAGGCGGACGTCGATCGTGCCGAGCTCGCCGTAGGGCTCCCAGCCCGACTTCACGAGCCGGAGGAGCCACGAGTCGACGGTCTCGTGCCGCTCGCACCGGAACGCGTCGCTCGTGCCGAAGATGTCGCGGATCTCGCGGCCGAAGAACTTCTCCTTGATGACGAACTTCTCCTCCGGCGTGAGGCCCGAGCGATCGACCAGGTCGAACACGGTGCCGAAGTGCTCGAAGCACGCGCGGAGGCGCGAGCCGAGGTGCTCGGTGTCGTGGTTGGCGTTCGGCTCCACCAGGGTGAAGAGCCGCGGACGAAACGCCTCGCGCAGCGACCGGAAGAGGTCGGTCCGCAGCGACTGGTTGTTCAGCGGGTGCACCGTGTGGTGGATCGTGTAGGCCGAGTTCATGACCGACACGTCGCCCGCGGTGGCGGCGAGGTCGGCGAAGTCGGCGCGGTCGAACCGCTCGAGGAGGCCCTCCTTCGTGTGCACGCGGAACGCGAAGGGCAGGTTGGTGAGCCCCTCGAGGAGCGCGCGCGACGCGGAGAGGTTGCCCACGTCGGGGTCGATCGCGAGCACGGTGAGGTCGCGCAGCTTGCCGGGGGCCAGCGCGAGCCGCTCGACGACGCCCTTCACCTGGAGCCCGCGGCCGATGCCGATCTCCACGAACGACGCGCGCTCGTGCTGCGCGAGCTCGTGGACGAGGTACTGGTTCGCGATGTCGTGCGCCTTCGGGACCTGGGGATACCCCTTGGTCATCGCGTAGAAGAGCTCGATCTGCGAGATGTCGAAGCTCTCGAGGTAGATGTTCTTCGACTCCACCAGGCGGTGGTCCATGCGGCGCAGCATCGCGTCGGCGATGATGTGCGAGATGAGCTTGTCGCTCGAGAGGGCAGGACCGACCGATGGCTCGAGCCACCGCTCGATCGCGGACTTCGCGAGGCGCTCCCGGCGCAGATCGAAGTTCGCGCAGGCATCGCGGAGTCCTTCATAGACCGACTCGTAAATCATCGAGACCCTGCGTGAAGTTTGACGCTAAGCGAGGCCGGCACCGTGCCGGCGTCGTGAGAAGAGCGGTGCCCCGAGGGTAGCCGAGATGGCGGCGGCCTCGCCACAAATTCGGCCGCCCCGCCCGTTGGCCGGCGCCTCAGCCGTCCAGCGCCTGCGCGAGGATCTTTGCGGCGGCGCCCGAAGCGACAAAGAGCGCGAGCTCCTGCTGAAGCGCCGCGGGGTCGAGGAGGTGCGTGCCCCCGCGCGCCGCCAGCGGCCGGGCGGCCGCGAGCAGGGAGCGTGAGGCGAGCAGGCCGAGGCGCGCGGCCACGCGCTCCGCGGCGACCAGGTAGCGCCGCGCCCCCGCCGACGGCTGGCCGGGGGCCGGGAGCTGCTGGAACGCGAAGTGGTGCTCGAGCTCGGGCCGCGTGCCGGCGAGGAGCTCGAACGCGGCGAAGGTGATCTCGTCCGGCGTCCAGGCCGCGATCTCGGCGCCAATCACCACTGTGGGCGGTTCGCTCCAGAGGCGCTGGAAGCCGCCCGGCCCTTCCTTGAAGTAGACCTTGCGGCTCGAGGGCAGATCGAGCGCCGCGCTCGCGGCCGAGAGCTGCCGGTAGATGGGCATGGCCTTCGTGAGCAGCGCCCTGGAGCTCGTCATGGGGTCGACCAGCTCCTTCAGGCTGAGGCCGAACGACGCGAGCGGGCTGCGCGGGGGCGCGTCGGCCACGGCGGCCCGCGCGGCCTCGGGGTCGCCGAGATCGCCGTCCGCCAGGGCCCGCAAGATCTCGCCGTCGATCGACAAGGGCGCCGCCTTGGGCGCGGGCTTGGCGAGCAGCTCCCTCGCGCTCGCGGGCGCCGCCTCGCCCAGGGTGGCGATCGCGGCGTCCGCCACCATGCGGAGATCGGCCGGCGAGCCCTTCTCGGCGAGCAGGGCGAGCAGCGCCGCCCACGCCTCGGCGTGCCGCAGGTCGACCTCGAGCACCCGCGTCCACCGCGCCCGCACCTCGGCTGCGGAGGTGGAGCCCGTGCCGCTGCTCACGCGCGCGAGCTTGGCGAGGAGGGCGAGCTCCCCCTCGTCCGCGTCGGTCGCGCCGTCCACCTCGACCGCTCGGCCGTACGCGGCCTCGGCCGTGGCGAGATCTCCGCGCGCCGAGGCCGCGTCGCCCGCGAGCTCGTCGAGGAAGCGCCCCGTCTGGCCGGCCGAGCGCGCCCGCGCGAGCAGGGCCTCCACCCCGGGAAAATCGCCCCGGGCCGCGAAGCTCCCCACGAGGGCGGCCGTCACCGCTCGGTTCAGCGGCTCGGCGTCGAACGCCGCGAGCAGCGCCGCGTGCTCGCCCTCGGCGTCCGCGAGGTGCGCCCGCCGCACGGCCGCGAGCCGGAGCCACAGCGCGGCGGCCGCGCGCCCCGTGACGTGCGAGGCCTCGTCGGCGAGGAGCGCGGCGAGCTCTTCCCAGCGCGCCATGCCCTCGAGGAGCGTGCAGAGTGCATCGAACGCCTCGCGGGACCTCGGCGCCACCGAGAGCACCCGGCGGTACGCCTCGACCGCGCGCGGTCGGTCGGTGTCGCGCAGCTCGTACACCCGCGCGATGCGCAGGAGCATCTCGGGGTCCTCCGCGCCGGTGAGGGAGGCGCCGAACGCGGGCTCGGCCTGCTGGATGACCGGCAGCGTGGCCGCGCCGGAGCCCTGGGCCTCCTCGAGGAGCGCGATGAACTCCTCGAGGCACGGGCCGGCGTGCTCGAAGCGCGCGGCCATGGAGCGGTGGGTGGTGCGCTCGAACCACGCGTCGAAGCCGTCGGGGAGCGCCGCGTCCGGCGCGAACTGGGCCGCTCGCTCCGACGGGGGCGGCATCGCGCTGCTCGCGATCTCGATGAGCAGGCCGGTAATGCTCGGATCGGCGCTGTTGGCGGTGGACCAGTAGTGCGTGCCGGTCAGCAGGAAGTACGCGATGAGGCCCAGCGCCCACACGTCGGTCGCCGGCGAGATGAGCGCGCCGGTCTGGAGCTGTTCGGGCGCCATCCACAGCGGCGAGCCGAGCATCTGCGAGTTCTTCAGCGTGCCCTTCGCCTCTTGCGCCCACTTGGCGATGCCGAAATCGAGGATCTTCAGGGTGAACGGCACGTCGTCGCGGCGCGCGCTCGCGAGGAACAGGTTCTCGGGCTTCAGGTCGCGGTGCACGAGGCCGAGCAGGTGGGCCTGCTCGAGCGCGTGGCGGAGTTGCTTGGCGCACTCGCGCACGGCGCCGACCGCCATCGGCCCGCGGTGCGTGACGTGGTCGTCCAGGGTCTCGCCGCGGAGCAGCTCCATCACGAGCCACGGGATGTTCGACTCGGCGTCGACGCCGGCGGCGAGCACCTCCACCACGTGGTCGCTCTCGATCGACGCGGACACGCGCGCCTCGCTCTCGAAGCGCGTGCGGTGCGCCTCGTCCGCCGAGAACTCGGTGTGCATCACCTTGAGCGCGCGCTCCTTGCCGGTGGAGAGCTGCTCGACCACGAACACAGAGCCCATGCCGCCCGACGACAAGTGCCGGATGATGCGAAAATCCTTGCCGAAGATGCTCCCGGGCTGGAGAAAGCTCATGTCGCAGCGAGGCTAACGCATTTCGCGGTGGTGCGGCGGCCGAGTCGAGCGCGGGCGATTTCGCGCTGGCGAGAGCGTGACGGGGGTTCAGCGATCCCCGCGCCCGCGACGCTGGCTCAGCCCTCGGCGCCCTTCACGCGCGCGACGTCGGCGCCGAGCGCGGAGAGCTTCTTCTCGAGCTCCTCGTAGCCGCGATCGAGGTGGTAGACGCGGCGCACCTCGGTCTCGCCCTCGGCCACGAGCCCTGCGACCACGAGGGAGGCGCTGGCCCGAAGATCGGTCGCCATCACGCTCGCGCCGTAGAGGCGCGGCACGCCCTGCACCACCGCCGTGTGCCCGCGGAGGGCCACGCTCGCGCCCATGCGCTGCAACTCCGGCACGTGCATGAACCGGTTCTCGAAGATGGTCTCGGTGATGACGCTCTCGCCCTGCGCGCAGCACATGAGCACCATGAACTGGGCCTGCATGTCGGTGGGGAAGCCGGGGTGCGGCGCCGTGGTCACGTTCACCGGGCGGAGCGGCCCGGCGCGGCGCACGCGGATGTCGCGGCCCTCGCCGGTGACCTGGACCCCGGCCGAGCGCATCTTCAGCGACAGCGCCTCGAGGTCGTCCCACTCGGCGCCCTCGAGCACCACGTCGCTGCCCTCGTGCATCGCCGCGGCGATCATGTAGGTGCCCGCCTCGATGCGGTCGGGGATCACGGCGTGATCGAACGGCGCGAGCGCGCCCGGCTCGACCCCGGTGATCTCGATCACGTCGGTGCCCGCGCCGGAGACCTGCGCGCCCATCTTGTTCAAGATGCGGCCGAGCTCCTCGACCTCGGGCTCGCGCGCCGCGTTCACGAGCACGCTCGTGCCCTTCGCCAGCGCCGCGGCCATCATGATGTTCTCGGTGCCCGTGACGGTGGGCAGGTCGAACACCACCTCCGCGCCGCGGAGCCGCCCCGCGCCGCCGGGTCCCTCGGCGATGACGTAGCCGCGGTCGAGGCGGATCGACGCGCCCATGGCCTCGAGCGCCTTCAGGTGCTGGTCGATGGGGCGGGCGCCGATGGCGCACCCGCCGGGGAGCGACACCTTCGCGCGGCCGAAGCGGGGAGCGGCCCGAGCACCATCACGCTCGCCCGCATCTGCTTGACGAGCTCGTACGGCGCCTCGGGGCGGACGTTGCTGCCCGCCGCCACGATCACCTCGGGCGTGGCGACCGAGACGTCGCGCCCCATGAAGCGCAGGAGCGCGGCCGTGGTCTCGATGTCGCGCAGGCGCGGCACGTTGCGGAGGCGACTCTCGCCGTCCGAGAGCAGCGTGGCGCACAAGATGGGGAGCGCGGCGTTCTTCGCGCCGCTGACCCGCACGCGACCGCGGAGGGGGGTCGCGCTGCCGCGAACTCGGATGGCGTCCATCGTCGCTCTTTGCCCGAGATTCGGCGGAAACGCTACCGGGAACGCGGGCTTGTGGGTAGGTGTGAGCGCGTGTGTCTGCGGGCGCACGGCGACGCGTTCAGGGCGCACGAGGGTCGAGGGCCGCGCGCCCGTCCTTGGCCGCGGGTCGCGCGCGGTGCTAGCGAGAGGCATGGCCCCGCGTCGCATGAGGGCAGGCGTCGCGGTGACCGCCGCCGCCCTGGTCCTGCTCGCCGTCGCCGGCCCCGCGTCGGTCGTGCGGGCGTCGCCCCCGGCCGCGCCCCCGGCCGAGTGCCGGG
>CAZHGG010000239.1:0-8153 GCA_964531755.1 uncultured Polyangiaceae bacterium | reverse complement strand
CGCGCGCGGCGCCTGCGCGGACGCCGCGGCTCGTCGCGGGCGCGTCGCTCGCCCTCGTGGCGCTGCTCTACGGCGCGATGGTCGGCTCGGCCCTCCAGCCGAGCTGGCGCGCCGACGCGGCCCCCTCCGACGACCCGCAGGCCGAGGGCGGCGGCCCGCTCCAGCGCGCGTGCGTGACGGGCCTCTGGATCCTTGGCCTCGCGCAGCAGTACCGGCTGCTCGACTGGATCGACGAGCGCAACTACGCCCTCTCGCTCCACGTGCGCGAGCGCGACGCGCGCGGCGCGCTCCGCGAGCTCCCGGCCGAGCGCTACCTCCCCCGCACCATGCGCGGAGGCATCACCCTCTCGTACCTGCTCGGCGGGCGGTGGGCGCCGGTGCCCCCGTCCCGCGAGGAGGAGGTCCGCGCGAGCCTCCAGACCCGCGCCGCCGCGCGCTACTGCGCCCGCGCCGTCGAGGACGCGGAGGTCGAGGTGGACGTCACCATCGTCCGCGTCGATCCCGTGCGGTATCCCGCCGCGCGACCGCACCGCCACGCGCTCTCACGCTTTCGTTGCCACTCGGGCGAGGTTCGGGACCTCGTCCCCACGCTGCGCCCCGCGCGCTATCCCGGTTAGGAGCGCGCCGAGATGTGCGGAGTCGTCGCGGTGGTGTCCCTCGTCGCGGGGCGTGAGGCGATCTCGCGCGAGGCGCTCGCGCGGGCCGTCGCGAGCCTCCACCACCGCGGCCCCGACGAGCGCGGCCTCTGGCTCGCGCCCCACCGCGCCGCCGCGCTCGGCCACGCGCGCCTGTCGATCCTCGACCTCGAGACGGGACGCCAGCCGATCGAGAGTCGGTGCGCGCCGCTGGTGATGAGCCACAACGGCGAGTTCTACGACCACGATCGGCTCCGCGAGGAGCTCGGCGCGCGGGGGCACGCGCTCGCGACGCGCTCCGACAGCGAGATCGCTCTGCACCTCTACGAAGAAGAGGGGCTCGGCGCGCTCCAGCGGCTGCGCGGTGAGTACGCGTTCGCGCTATGGGACGACCGCGCGCGCCGCCTGGTCGCGGTCCGCGATCGCTTCGGGATACGGCCGCTCTTCTTCGCGGAGCACGACGGCCGGGTCTTCGTCGCCTCCGAGATGAAGGCGCTCTTCGCGGCCGGCCTCCCCCCGCGTTGGGACGCCGGCGCGTGGTACGACGCGCTCCACTTCGCGGGGGCGACCGACGGCACGCTCTTTCACGGCGTGCGGCAGGTCCCGCCCGGTCACGCGCTCGTGGTGGAGTCGGGGCGGGCGTCGCTCGTGCGGTATTGGGACGTCGACTACCCCGCAGCTCTCCCCGCCGCGTCCCCTCCGCGCGAGGCCGACGCCGTCGCGACCTTCGGGGCGCGGCTCGACGAGGCGGTCCGCCTGCGCGTCCGCGCCGACGTGCCCGTCGCCTGCTACTTGAGCGGCGGCGTCGACTCGTCGGTGGTGGTCGCGCTCACCGCCAAGCACGCGCCGCGCCCCACCGCGGCCTTCACCGTCGCGTTCGAAGATCCCGACTACGACGAGGGCGACATCGCCGCGCGCATGGCCGCGCACGCGGGCGTGCCGCACGTGCCGATCCGGATGCGGGCCGACGACTACGCCGACGCGTTCGAGGCCGTGGTGGGGCACGCCGAGGGCTTCGTGCTCAATGGCCACGCCCCCGCGCGCTACCTCATGAGCCGCGCGGTGCGCGACGCGGGGTTCAAGGTGGTGCTCGGGGGCGAGGGCGCCGACGAGGTGTTCGCCGGATACCACTTCATCGCGCGGGCCCTCGGGCAGAGCTCCGCGCCACGCCGCGGCGCCCTCGCGCGCGCCCTGTCTCTCTTGGCGCCCATTGGCCGCGGGGAGGCGCACGTCCGCGCCGCGTCGCGGCTCCTGTTCGGCGGCGCACGGCTCCTCGGGTTCCCGCCCGAGCTCACCGAGGCGCTCGGCGCGCGCTTCGGCGCGCTCCGCGCGCTGCTCCACCCCGACCTCGCGCGCGCCCACACCGGCCGCGATCCGTACTGGGCGCTGCTCCGCTCGCTGCCCTGGGCCCGCCAGCTCGCGGGCCGGCCGGCCTACCGCGTCTTGCTCTACGGGTGGCTCAAGACCTTCTTCCCAAACTACGTACTCGCCGGCGAGCGCATGGACATGGCGCACGGCGTGGAGTCACGCCTCCCGTTCCTCGATCATCCCCTGTTCGAGGCCGCGCGCGCGCTCCCCGCGTCGCTGCTCTTTCGGGGCGGGACCAACAAATACCTGCTCCGCCGCGTCGCCGCCGACCTCGTGACCCCCGAGGTGCTCGCGGGGCCGAAGCGCCCGTTCTTCGGTCCGCCCACGGCCGCCTCGGCGACCCACCCGCTCGGGGTGCGTGTCCGCGATCTCCTTGGCGGAAAGGCCCTCGACGATCTCCCGTTCCTCTCGCGCCGCGCGGCGCTCGCGCTCGCCGATCGCGCGGCGAAGGCCCCCGTGGAGGAGCAGCGCGCGCTCGACCCGCTGCTCTACCTGCTGGGCTCGGCCGCCGTGCTCCAGCGCACGTTCCGGCCGTCGTCCTAGTTGGCGCGCCGCCGAGCACGCGCCGGTCCCGACCGCGGGCCGACGGACGCTCGGCAGGGAGTCACGGTCAAGACGACTTCATCGCACGCAGCGGAACCCGACGTCGCCGAGGCGGCTCGAGGGCGGGATCGCGTGACGGTTCGACGACCGGAGGTTCGGCGCGAAAGCGCCGTCCCAGCCGCCGCCGCGACTGACGCGGTCTGCGTCGACGCGATTCCTGGTGTAGTCATCCGAGTAGCCACTGGCGGTCCACTCGTAGACGTTGCCCGCCATGTCCTTCAACCCGAAGACGCCGCTCGCGTAGCTGCCCACCGAGCAGGTGCTCCGAGCCGCACGCTGAGCCCAGCAGGCTCTCGCGCCGGGCTCCTCGTTCCCCCATGGGTACCTCCGCCCGTCGGTCCCGCGCGCTCCGTACTCCCACTCCTCCTCCGTGGGCAGGCGCTTGCCGACGCTCGCGCAGTAGGCCGTGGCCTGGTCCCAGTCCACGCAGTTGATGGGGTGGTTGTCCTTGCCGCTGCGCCCGTAGTTGCAGATCTCGCCCGTGCCTGCCGCCGTGCACCTCCCCGCGCGCACACACGCGGTGTACGCGGCCGTGGTCACCTCGGTCACGTCCATCGCGAAGGCGGCGACGCTCACGCGGTGCACGGGCTTCTCGTTCGCGGCGCCGTCGCTCGAGCCCATCAAGAAGCTCCCCGCGGGGAGGCTCACCATGCTTGCCTCGCCTCCCGCGGGCGCCGGCGAGGGCCGCGAGGGCGGGGAGACCGCGGCCGCGGCCACCGCGTCCCCCACGCAGCCCCGCCCCGCCTCGAAGTGCGCGCCCGCCGCACAGCTCGCCGTGCCCGCGCACCTCGCCCCGTCCCACGTGGTGCCGGCGGGGCAGTCCACCTTCTTGCCCAAACACTGCGCCCCGTCCCACTCGGTGCCCGCGGGGCACGAAGGGGCCCGAGCCGCCGCCGCCGCGGCCCGGTCGAGCGCGATGAGCGCGATGCGCAGCGGCACCGCACACCCGTCGTTCGCCACCCGATCCTTCTGCGAGGTCTTGCACGCCTCCGCGTCGCCCTCGTCTCCGAGCGACTCGACGGCCGCGCTGCTCTGCAGCCCTCCGCCCGCACCGAGCAGGCTCGCCCCGCCCTCGATGACCCGTGACTCGCCCGCTCCCATCGCGAAGGCGCCCACGTACACCGCGCTCACCGCGTGCGTCGCGCGCGCGCAGTCGCCCTTGAGCTCGCTCGCCCGCAGCGTCGTGCCCGGGGGCAGCGCGTACTGCCCGGCGAGCATGTAGTCCGTGCGGAGCACGCGATCGCCCCGGAGGCTCCCGCTGAGCCTCGCCGCCCCCACGGGGAGCTGCGCGAACAGCTCGTTCGCGTTCCGCGCCAGCTTGCGCTCGTTCGCGCTGTACGGTGAGAACTCGTAGGCGGCCCCTTGGGCGATGCAGTTCGACAGCAGCTCGAGCTCCACATTGCAGCCCTTCGCCTCGTACCGCACCGCCACCACGCCCTTGCGCCGCAGCCGGTTCAGGTTCGACCGCGAGCCCGAGTCCCACGCCATCAGGTCTGGCTCGGTCTGCGGACGCACGGCCGAACACACCACTCCGCCGAAGGCCTCGCCTGCCGTGGGCGCCCTGAGGGCATCCCCCGCGGGGGGCGGCGAGCACGCCGGCGTGAGCCCCGCGAGCGCCGCCGGGAGCGCCAACATCAACGCGACGGGGCGGCGAGACAGCATACCGCATCCTACGACGCAGGGCTCAATCCGTCATTCGCGGCGAGGCGCTCGACGGGCGCTCCGTGCGAGACGGAGGCCGCCGGGCGACTCTCGACGCCGCCGCCATGCGCCCCGGCGGGACAGGGCGCTTGGTTGCCGGGCTCCGCTCGTCGCGATAGGCCATCACGAGGCCGAGTCGCGCCGGACGACGCGCTCGGACACCCGAGCTTCGGCCGGTCTCCAGGGCCACCGCGCCCGGAACGTGGTCCCCGCCGAGGTGCGAGGCGCGCCCTCGCGGTGGCTCCCGCGGCGGGCTACGCTGCGGCGATGAACTTGTCGGCGCAGTCGTCCCGTGGTCGCGACGTTGGCGAGGCGTCGAGCGTCGCGCGAGGGCTCCCGCCGGGCCCGAGGCTGCCCTCCGTCGTGCAGTCGGGGGCGTGGGTGGTCCGGCCGATCCCGGTCCTCCACGCCTGCCGCGCGCGCTTCGGGCACACGTTCACGCTGCGGTTCGCGGCGATGCCGCCCCTCGTCCTCTTCAGCCGACCGGCGGACATCAAGGAGATCTTCACCGGGGACCCCGAGGTCTTTCACGCCGGCAGCGCGAACGTCATCCTCCAGCCGATCCTCGGGCGGAGCTCGCTCCTGCTGCTCGACGGCGAGCGCCACATGAAGGAGCGCAGGCTGATGATGCCGTCGTTCCACGGGGAGCGCATGTTGGCGTACGGGCGCGTCATGGAGGAGGCCGCCGATCGCGCGATCGACGCCTGGCCGCTCCGCGAGCCGTTCGCGATCCATCACGCGATGCAGGCGATCACGCTCGACGTGATCGTGCGCGCGGTGTTCGGCGTCACCGACGCGGCGAGGCACGAGGCGCTGCGCGGCGCCCTCGTGCGCATGCTCGCGTTCGGCGAGCGCCCGTGGCTGCTCCTGCTCATCGGCGCCGACGGCGAGCTTCGGTGGCGAGCGGCCCACGAGCGGCTGGGGCGGCTCTCGCCGTGGGCCGACTTCAAGCGGACGATCGGCGAGGTCGACGCGCTCCTCTTGGCGGAGATCCGGCGGCGGCGCGCGCTGCGCGAAGACCCCGGGGTCGACGTCTTGTCGATGCTGCTCGCGGCGCGCGACGAAGAGGGCGGGGGGCTCGACGACGAGCAGCTCGTCGACGAGATGAAGACGCTGCTGGTCGCGGGCCACGAGACCTCCGCGACGGGGCTCACGTGGGCGCTCCTCGAGCTGTCACGCCACCCCGACGTGCTCGCGCGTCTCCGCGAGGACCTCGCCGCGGGCCGCGACGACTACCTCGACGCCGTCGTGAAGGAGAGCCTGCGCCTCCACCCCATCGTCCCCATGGTCGGGCGCCGGCTCCAGGCTCCCGCGGTGGTCGGCGGGCGCGAATACCCCGCGGGCGTCGTCCTCGCGCCCAGCATCTACCTCACCCACCGCAACCCCGAGGTCTGGCCCGAGCCCGAGCGCTTCGACCCGAGCCGCTTCCTCGCGCGCAAGCCGAGCCCGTACGAGCACCTGCCGTTCGGCGGGGGCGTGCGCCGGTGCATCGGCCTCGCGTTCGCGATGTTCGAGATGAAGCGCGTCCTCCAGCGCATCGTGGAGCGCGCGCACCTCACGCTCGCGCCCGGCTACCGGCCCGAGCTCGTGCGACGGGGGATCACCTTCGCGGTGAGCGAGGGGCTGCCCGTCGTGCTCGAGCGCCGCGCGAGCGCGCCGACCGCGCCGGCCGCGTAGGCGCCGGACGTCGCTCGCGCCAGGCGAGACGCGCCCGCGCGCTCCTCACGCGACTCCTGTGAACCCGCCGCGACACCTCGGCGCGGAACCGCCCGTTCTCCGGGGATTTCGGGTGGCATATGCATTGCTATTCATTGAATGGTTCAACCATTCGACCTGAACGCGACGGAGGTCTCGATGAAGCGATCGATCCTGCTCTTGGCGGCCGTGGGCCTCGGGGGCTGCTTCTATTCCGACGAGTCCGGCTCGCGGAGGTACGCCGGCGGGTACGACCCCCTGCCCGCGCCGCCGCCCACCTCTGGCGCGCCCCGCACCCCTCCCGCGCCCGAGCCTGCCGCGGATGGCTGCGTGAATCCCGCGGGCTTCGGCGGCTCGGGCTGCTACTCGTGTCGCCCCACCACGAGCGCCCAGCTCCTCTCGGCCTGCACGACGTCGCGGTACGAGACCTTCGACAACGCCGCCCGCATCCCCTCGTTCGACCCGTCGAACCCGAGGCCTGCCATCGGCCCCCAAGGCGAGACCCCGCCGGCGTTCGAGCCGGGGGGCCCGACCTCCGAGCCGGAGCCCCCACCGCCCGCGTGCGCGCCCGAGGCGAAGGCGAACCCGGTCATGGTGCTCGGCGCGACGGGCTTCCCCATGGAGGCGCTCGCGAAGGCGATGGGCAAGGAGGCGACCATCTTCTTCCAGGAGAGCGGCTCGTGCGACGCGGTCGCCGCGCTCGTGTTGCGCACGAAGATGAGCGGCGTCGTCACCTCGTACGACGCGGATGGGCAGAAGACGCGCTGCACCCTCACGGTCGAGCACACCGCCGATCTCGTGCTGTCGGCGCTCTTCGCGAGCTCGTGCGGCGGACAGGCGGGCCTGGCCGAGCCGGTCGAGCTGCCTCGGGACGTGGAGGACGACCTCGGCCCCGTGAACCCCGTCATGTTCGCGACGCCGGCGACCTCCCGGGAGCGCGCCATCAGCGCGGAGGCCGCCTACCGCGTCTTCGGGCTCGCGGGCAGCTCGCGCGTCGCCCCGTGGGACGACGAGCGCTACGTGTTCCGTCGCCGGCCGAGCTCGGGCAACCAGCAGGCCGTCGCGCGCACCCTCGGCATCCCCGCCGACCTGCTCCGCGGTCGCGACTCGAACGGCTCGAGCAACATGCGCGCGGCCCTCCTCTCGACCGACGATCCCACGCGGACGATCGGCGTCAGCTCGTCCGAGATCGTCGACACGAACCGCGACTCGCTGAAGGCGCTGGCCTTTCGCCACTACGGCCAGCCCGTCGCGTTCTACCCCGACAGCGATCCCGGCGCGCTCGATCGCCGCAACGTCCGCGACGGGCACTACTTCATGTGGAGCCCGCTCCACGTCTTCAGCAGGCAGGTGGCGGGCGAGCCGGTCGCCGCGGCGAACCCCGCGCTGGACCCCGACGGCAGCCGCAAGGCCGCGCGCGACGCCTCGGTCAAGCGCCTGCTCTACGTGATGGTCAGCCGCCAGCAGGCGCCCGTGCGCGGCGTGGATCTGTTCGGCGCGATGAAGCGCCAGGGCAACGTCCCGTCGTGCGCGATGCGCGTGCGCCGCGCGAGCGACGGCGCGCCGCTCGAGCCCTTCACGCCGCCCGTCTCGTGTGGCTGCGCGTTCGAGGCGGCCGCGCCGGGGACGACGGGTGCACAGTGCAAGGCGTGCCGTGACTCGAGCGAGTGCACGGGCGCGTCGCGCACCTGCAGCTTCGGCTTCTGCGAGTGAGGCCGCGCGGGGCGCGCCGATGCTCGACGCGCGCGCCCCCGTCCCAGAGGGCCGAGGGCGCGCGCATGGGCGCGGCTAGCTCGCGGGCTCGTCCACCTTCACGAGGGGACGGAGCTTCTTGAAGGTGCCGCGGCCGATCCCCTTCACCCGCATGAGCTCCTCTGCGCGGCGGAACCGCCCGAGCTTCGCCCGCAGCGCCAGGATGGCCGCCGCCTTCTTGGGGCCGATGCCCGGGAGACGCCGGAGCTCCTCGAGCGTCGCGGTGTTGAGCCCGACCGGGGACTCCGCCGTCGCCTTGCCGAGCGCCGGAGCCGCGTGACCCTCCGGCGCGGCGCTCGCGCCGCCGTCGCCCCGGGGGACCACGATCACGGTCTCCGCCAGCACCGTCGGCGGCGGCGCGGGCTCCGGGGGAGCGGCCTGCGCGTCCGGCGGGCCCGT
>CAZHGG010000238.1:0-8165 GCA_964531755.1 uncultured Polyangiaceae bacterium | reverse complement strand
GCCGACGCGAGCGCGACCGGCGCGAGGACGAGGGCGAGCGTGCGCGCGAGGCGTGCGCGGCGAGGCGCGCGGAGCGACGACGAGGGGGTGCGAGGCGAGAGGGACGACGAGCTCATGGGGACTCCTGGCGGGGCCGCGGCGGCGCGGCGGTCGGCGACGTTGTCCGAGCCCAACGCGGCGCTGCGGGGCGCCTTACACCCCGGCCCGCGATTTCTCTCCGCGCGCGCGACCGTGTGCGTCACGGCGTTCGCGCCCAAGGATTTCTCGGCTCGGTTGAAGCGGAGGGGCCCGTGTTGTAGGAACGCTACCTCGGCGCGCGCTTCGCGCGTCGCGTACGACGCCGCCCCCATGCACCAGAACGGACTTTCGAACGGCGCGGGTGTCGCGCCCCCTCTTCCCCCGCTCGCCCCGCTCGCGCCCCTCGACGTCGAAGCTCAGCTCGGCGGGGCGAGGCTCCTCGTGCTCGGTGGCACCGGATTTCTCGGCAAGATCTTCTGGATCATGCTGCTCCACCACTACCCGAGCATCGGCAAGATCTTCCTGCTCGTGCGCAGCTCCAAGAAGGCGACGAGCGACGAGCGCTTCTGGGCAGAGATCGCCACGAGCGAGGCCCTCTTGCCCATGCGCGAGCGCCACGGCGACGGCCTCGAGGCGTTCCTGCGCGAGAAGATCGAGCCCCTCGACGGCGACGTGGGCAACCCCCTCTGCGGCATCGACGCCGGGTTCCTGCGCGAGCACAAGGGCACGATCGACGCGGTGGTGAACGTCGCCGGCGTGGTCGACTTCAACCCGCCGCTCGACGAGGCCCTCGACACGAACGCGTTCGGCGCGAAGAACCTGGTCGACCTGTGCCGCGCGCTCGACGCGCCGCTGTTCCACACGAGCACCTGCTACGTGGTGGGCAACCGCGAGGGGCTCATCCAAGAGGACGTGCCCGGCGAGGTCTACCCGTTCCCGCGGGCCGACGAGCTCGGCCGCGACCTGTGGGATCCCGATCGCGAGATCAAAGACTGCCTCGACATCGTCGCGCAGGCGAAGAGCCGCTGCGACGACGCGTTCCGGCAGAGCGAGTTCCTCGAGCGCGCCACGAAGAACCTCCTCCGGCGCGGCGAGCCGACGAGTGGCCCGGCGCTCGAGCAGGAGCTCAAGGCCGTGCGCCGCCAGTGGGTGAGCGCCCGCCTGGTCGACGCGGGCGTCGAGCGCGCGACGCACTGGGGCTGGCCGAACGTGTACACGTACACGAAGAGCATCGGCGAGCAGATCATCGCGCGGAGCGGGCTCCGCTACACCATCGCGCGGCCCGCGTGCTGCGAGACCACGCTCGAGTTCCCGTTCCCCGCGTGGAACGAGGGCATGGGCACCTCCGCCCCGATCGTGTTCCTCATCATGAAGGGGCACCACCAGGTCGTCGCGCGTGACGTCATCCTCGACTTCATCCCGTCCGACACCGTGTGCGCGGGCATGATCCTCACGCTCGCCGAGCTGCTCGAGGGCACGCAGAAGGCCGTCTACCAGTACGGCACGAGCGACGTGAACCCGGGCACGTCGGCCCGCTTCGGCGAGCTCATGGGGCTCTACCGCCGCCGGCACTACCAGCGCACCGGAAAGGGCAATCCTTTCACAAACTTCCTCATGTCGCACTACGAGCCGGCGATCGTCGACATCGAGCGCTTCGACCGGCTCGGGCCGGGCCAGATCGCGAGCGCCGCGAAGGTGCTCGCGAAGATGCTCAAGTCGGCCCCCGGCCCCGCCACGCGCCTCACGAAGCCCGCCGCCCGCTCGCTCGAGAAGGTCGCGTCGCAGGAGGAGAAGATCGACATGATCATCCGCCTCTTCCTGCCCTTCACGTACGACCAGAAGGGGCCCTTCTCCTGCGCGAACACGCGCCGCGCCTACGCGCGCCTCGGCCCGGCCGATCGCGCCAAGCTCAAGTGGAAGCCCGAGGAGCTCGACTGGGCCGACTACTTCATGAACCAGCACATGCCGGCCATGGAGAAGCGGATCATCCCGTGGATGGACGACCGCTACAAGAAGGAGCTCAAGCCGCTCAAGCCGCACGAGACCCTCGTGACGCTCGTCGACCAGATGGCCGAGCGGCACGAGCACGCGGTGGCGCTCGGGCGCTTCGAGGACCCCGGGTTCACGCGCATCACCTTCGCCGACGTGAAGCGCCGCGCGGACGACGTGGCCGCGCGGCTCGCGGCCCGCGGCGTGCGCAAGGGCGATCGCGTGGTGCTCGCCGGGAAGAACTGCCCCGCGTGGTCGATCGCGTACTTCGGCATCATGCGCGCGGGCGCCGTGTGCGTGCCGATGGACCCCGACCTCGACGCCCCGAGCTTCGTGAACGTCGCGAGGGAGAGCGGCGCGAAGCTCGCCCTCCTCGACGCGCACGTCGAGCGGCGCGCAGGCGCCGCGCTCACCGCGGACCTCGGCGCGCTCGAGCGGCTGGGGCTCGAGCCGGCCACGACCGCCGCCGACCCCTCGGAGGGCCTCACGGCGCCGGCGGTCACGGTGCGTGAGGACGACGTGGCCAGCCTCATCTTCACGAGCGGCACCACGGGCCGCCCCAAGGGCGTACGGCTGTCGCACGGGAACTTCGCGTCGCTCATCGCCGCGCTCGCGCCGCTGTTCCCGCTCGGCATCCACGACCGCGTGCTCTCGGTGCTGCCGCTGCACCACACGTTCGAGTTCACGGCGGGGCTCCTCCTGCCCTTCTCGCGCGGCACGCGCATCCTCTACCCGGGCGAGCTCACGGGCGACCGCCTGACCGCCGCCTTGAAGGAGGGCCGCATCACGGGCATGGTGGGCGTGCCCGCTGTCTGGCAGCTGCTCGAGCGGCGCATCCTCGCGCGCGTGAAGGACGAGGGCGCGGTCGTGGAGACCCTGTTCCACGCCGGCGGCGACCTCAGCCGCTGGCTCGCGAAGAACACCGGCCTCGACGTGGGGCGCGCGCTCTTCGGGTCGGTCCACGAGGAGCTGGGCGGCCACGTGAAGTGGCTCATCTCGGGCGGCGCGGCGCTCCCGAAGGACACCCAGAAGCTCTTCACGGGGCTCGGGCTGCTCCTCACGGAGGGCTACGGCCTCACCGAGGCCGCGCCGGTGCTCGCGGTGGCGAAGGCCGGCTCGCCCGCGGGGCAGGTGGGCAAGGCCATCCCCGGGGTCGAGCTGCGCATCGACTCTCCCGACGCGGAGGGCGTGGGCGAGGTGCTCGCGAAAGGCCCCAACGTGATGCTCGGCTACACCGACGACGACGCCACCAGGGACGCGATCGACGCCGGCGGCTGGCTGCACACCGGGGACCTGGGGAAGTTCGACAAGCACGGGCGCCTGCAGATCGTCGGCCGCGCGAAGGACGTGGTCGTCACCGCCAGCGGCGAGAACCTCTACCCGGACGACCTCGAGCGCCTGCTCGGCGTCGTGCCGCACATCGAGGAGCTCGCGTTCGTGGGCGTGGACAACCCGTCGGGCGGCGAGCGCCTCGCGTGCATCGCGGTACCGAAGACCGACGACACTGTGTCCCGGCAGGAGCGCATCACGCGGGCCGATCGCGCGCTGCGCGACGCGCTCGCCAAGCTGCCGCACGGCAAGCAGCCGCAGGTGGTTCACTTGTATGATGCACCTTTGCCGCGAACCGCCACGCGCAAGGTGAAGCGCACCGAGGTCCGGCAGATCCTCGGGCGCACGATCGCCGCGACCCAACGCACCCGCGAGGACGGCCCACAGACCCCCGTGCGCTCCGCACTCGCCGGCCTGAAGGGCATGAAGTCGAGCGAGATCTCCGGCGACATGACCCTCGCGGGGGACCTCGCCCTCGACTCGCTCGCGCTGACGGAGCTGCTCGCGGCCCTCGAGACCAAGGTGGGGATCATCGAGCCGCAGGCCCTGCAGGACTGCCGCACGGTGGCGGACGTCGAGGAGCTCGTCGGCGCCGAGCGCCCGAGCCTGCGCCCCGCGCGCGCCGAGACCTCGAGCCGCTACCGCATCGAGGGGCGGGCCAAGCCGAGCGCGGGTGACGCCGAAGAGGCGGCGTTCACGCTGCCGCCGGAGCTCCAGACGGCGGGCAAGCGGCTCATCGGCAAGCTCCAGGACGCGTTCTACGGCCAAGTCATGAGCCCGCGCGTCTCGGGGCGCGCGTTCATCCCCCACAACCGCAACGTGCTCGTCGTGGCGAACCACGCGAGCCACCTCGACATGGGCTTCGTGCGTCACGCGCTCGGCAAGTACGGCGAGGACGTCGTCACCCTCGCCGCGCAGGACTACTTCTTCGAGAAGGGCACCGTGAAGCGGGCCTTCTTCGAGAACCTCACGAACCTGAAGGCCATCGACCGCAAGAGCGGCCTCCGCGCCAGCGAGCGGCAGGCTGGCGAGGTGCTCTCCCGCGGCAAGACGGTGCTCATCTTCCCCGAGGGCACCCGCAGCCCCGACGGCGACGTCCACGAGTTCAAGTCGTTCCTCGGCCACCTCGTGCTCACGTACAACGTCGACGTCTTGCCCATTTTCATCGGCGGCACGCGTGACGCGATGGGCAAAGGCGCGAAGGTCCCCACGAAGCGCGAGATCTTCGCGCGCATCGGCCCGGCGCTCACGGTGAAGGACCTGCGCCGGCTCACGCACGGCCTCTCCTACGGCGACGCCTCGCGCGAGGTCGCGAAGCTCGCGCGCGCCGCGGTGCTCGCGCTTCGCAGCGAGGACGTGCTCGACCTCTCGCGCCTCGAGAGCCTCTCGGGGCAGAAGAAGCAGGAGCACCCGCTCGTGACGCTCTTCGCAGAGCTCGAGACCAAGTTCCGGCCCGACCGCGTCGAGCGGCCCGTGTCGTTCTATTTCACGCTCGGCGGCGAAGACGCGGCCAAGTGGACCGTCCGCGTGGCCGGCAACCCGCAGGGCGCGACCTGCGAGATCAAGCAGGGGAAGCCGGAGGGCGGCACCGCCGACTGCGTGCTCAAGACGAGCCCCGAGATCTTCACGAAGATCGTGAACGGCTACACGCCGAGCCCGGCCGAGTTCATCTCCGGCGCCATCAAGTCGAACGACGTCAGCCTCCTCATGGAGTTCCAGAAGGTCTTCGCGCTCGCCTGAGGGCGCGCTCACCGCCACCCCGGCCCCACCCCGCCCCGGCGTCGCCGCCGCTCACCGCATCAGGAGCTGACCATGACCCGCGTACTCGTCACCGGAGCGACCGGCTTCCTCGGCGCCCACCTCGTCGCGAACCTGCTCGAGCGGGGCGACGAGGTGGTCGCGCTCTGCCGCGGCGAGGGCCCCGACGTGGTCGTGGGCGGACGCGCCGCGACCGTCGCCCGGGGCGACGTGCTCGACGCCGAGAGCGTGCGGCGCGCGGCGGCGGGCTGCGAGGGGGTGTACCACGCGGCCGGGCGGGTCTCCCGCGACCCGGGGGACGCCGAGGCGCTCCACCGCCTGCACGTCGAGGGGACGAAGACCACCCTGGACGCGTGCAGAGACGCCGGCGTGCGGCGCGCCGTGGTGGCCTCCACGAGCGGCACGGTGGCGGTCTCGGACGACGAGGACCGGGTCTCGACCGAGGCCGACGACGCGCCGATCGGCCTCTTGAACCGGTGGCCCTACTACCGCTCGAAGCTCTTCGCCGAGCGCGCGGCCCTAGAGAGAAATACGAGCAATTTCGAGGTGATATGCGTCAACCCGACGCTGCTCCTCGGGCCGGGCGATCTGCGGGGCTCGTCCACCGAGGACGTGCGCCTCTTCCTCGAGCGGCGCATCCCCGCGGTGCCCCCGGGCGGCCTCTCGTACGTCGACGTGCGCGACGCCGCCCTCGGCATGGTGCTCGCCATGCAGCGCGGCCGACCGGGCGCGCGCTACCTGCTCGGCGCGAGCAACGTCACGCTCCGCGAGTTCTTCGCGCGGCTCGAGCGCATCTCCGGCGTGCCCGCGCCTTCCCTCCCTCTGCCGCGCGCCCCGGGCTTCGCCAAGGTGGGCACCTCGCTCGCCGAGAAGCTCCTCGGGCGCCTGGGCGTGAGCCTGCCGGTCGACCCGGTGAGCTTCGACATGGCGCAGTTCTACTGGTACCTCGACGCGTCCCTCGCCGAAGCGGAGCTCGGGTGGTTCCCGCGCGACCCCATCGCCACCCTGGCCGACACCGTGCGCGATCTGCAGGAGCGCGGAGTGGTCTGGCCCGAGCCGAACTTCGTGCGCAAGAGCACTGTGAGCCACCTGGAGCGCCTCGCGCGCCTCGGAGCCTCCGCCGTGGAGCGCGCGCGGGACGCGGGCGCCGAGGAGGGGCGTCCGTGAGCAAGCCCGTGCTCGTGGTCAACCCGTCGTCCGGCGGGGGGAAGACCGGCAAGACCTTCGGCGCGATGCGCGAGACCATCGAGCGGCGCCTAGGGCCGTGCGACGTGCGCGAGACCGCACGCGTGGGCCACGCCATCGAGCTCGCGCGCGACGCCGCGCTCGGCGGGGCCAAGCTCGTCGTGGCCGTGGGCGGCGACGGCACGTTCAACGAGGTCGTGAACGGCCTCATGAGGGCGAAGGAGCAGGGCGCAGAGCCCGAGCTGGGGCTCATCGCGCAGGGCACCGGTGGCGACTTCCGGCGCACGCTCGGCCTCGAGCACCGGCTCGACGTGTACCTCGACGCGCTCTCCGCCGGGGCCACGCGGCGCATCGACGTCGGCCTGCTCACCCACGAAGGCGACAAGACGCGCTACTTCGTGAACATCCTCTCGGTGGGGATGGGCGGCCTGGTCGATCGTTACGTCGCGGACGCCGCGCGCGCGCGCGGCGGGGCGGCCGCGGACGTGGGCGCGGAGCTGCGCGCCCACGGGAACGCGGAGGGCGGCCCCGGGCGCGGGAAGGTCACCCGCGGCGGCGTGGTCACCGAGCGCACGGTCGAGACCCTCATGCTCGCGATCTGCAACGGCCGCTACTTCGGGTCGAGCATGATGGTCGCGCCCATGGCCGAGCTCGACGACGGCGTGTTCGAGCTCGTGGCGCTCGGCAACACGTCGAAGGTGGGCTTCGCGCTCACGTCGAAGCGCATCTACGACGGCGGCCACATGAAGGATCCGAGCACCGTCCACCTCCAGGGCGACGCGTTCGAGCTGTCGCTCGAGAACGCGGACGCGCGCGCGCAGTTCCTCATCGACCTCGACGGCGAGCCCCTCGGCGGGCTCCCGATCACGGTGAAGGTCGTGCCAGGCGCGCTCGCGCTTCGGACGCGCTGAGCGGGAGCGCCGTCGATTGCGACGCGCCGGGTCGACCTCGGCGCCGCGCCCGCCTATCGTGACCCGATGGGCGGCGACGGGAGGTGCCACGGGGCGACGGCGTTGGGCGCGCGATGAGCGCGCTGTCCGGGCGGCTCCTCGGCTCCGCGTACCGCGTGGGCGCGCTCATCGGCGAGGGGGGCATGGGCGCGGTCTACGAGGCCGTCCATGAGAAGCTCGGGCGTCAGGTGGCGCTGAAGGTGCTCCACGCGCGGGCCGACCTGGACCCCGGAGCGCTCGCGCGCTTCGAGCGGGAGGCGCGGGCGGCCGCCGCGCTGCAGCACCCGGGCATCGTGCAGGTCACCGACTTCCAGGCAAACCCCGGCGAGCCGGCGTTCATCGTGATGGAGCGCTTGGTGGGAGAGTCGCTCCGCGCGCGCATCCGTCGCGAAGGGAGCGTCCCCGCCGGGGAGGCGTGCTTCATCGCCTCGCAGGTGCTCGACGCCCTCGCGACCGCGCACCGCGCGGGCATCATCCACCGGGACGTGAAGCCGGACAACGTGCACCTCACGAGCGTCGGGGGCGGCGTCTCCGTCGCGAAGGTGCTCGATTTCGGCATCGCGAAGCTGAAGGACGAGGCGCCCCTCACGCGGAGCGGCGCGATGATGGGGAGCCCCGCCTACATGCCGCCCGAGCAGGCGCTCGGCGAGCCCCTCGACGCGCGGGCCGACGTCTACGGGGTCGGCGCGCTGACGTACCACGCGATCTCCGGCAAGCTCCCGATCGACGAGCGAGCCGGCGTGCGCGACGTGCTGAGCGCGATCCTCGAGAGCGCGCCGCCCCCGCTCGACGCGGTCGTCCCGGGGCTCCCGCCGGGCCTCGCCGCGGTGGTCGCGCGGGCCATGGCGAAGCGGAGCGCTTCGCCTCGGCGGCCGAGCTGCTCGCCGCCCTCCGCCCCTTCGTACGCGTCGGGCCGCAAGGCCCCGAGCCGCCGGT
>CAZHGG010000237.1:0-8168 GCA_964531755.1 uncultured Polyangiaceae bacterium | reverse complement strand
GGACGCCGGGCCGCGCGACTGGCGCGCCCAGGTGCGCGGCGCTGTCACCCGCGTCGACGACCTCGCGCGCCGGCTGCCGCTCTCCCCGAGCGAGCTCGAGGGCGCGACGCGCGCGGCCCGGCAGGGCCTGCCGATGTCGATCACGCCGTATTACCTGTCGCTCGCCGACCGGCACGACCCCGCGTGCCCGATCCGCCTGCAGTGCGTGCCGCGCGCGGAGGAGGACCTGGTGGTCGAGGGCGATCTCGCCGATCCGCTCGGCGAGGTCGCGCACGAGGTCGCGCCGCACCTCGTGCGCCGGTACCCCGATCGCGCGCTCCTGCTCGCCACCGATCGCTGCGCGGTCTACTGCCGCTTCTGCACGCGCTCGCGCATGGTGGGCGACGGCGGCGGCGCGGTGTCGCTGGAGGCGCTCGCGCCGGCGCTGGCGTGGCTGCGGGCGCACCCCGAGGTGCGCGACGTCATCGTGAGCGGCGGCGATCCGCTCGCGATGGCCACCGCCCGCCTCGTGCGGCTCGTGGAGGCGGTGCGGGAGGTGCCGAGCGTGGAGACCATCCGCCTCGCCACGCGCGTGCCCGTGACGCTGCCGATGCGCGTCACGCGGGAGCTCGTGCAGGCGCTCCGCAAGCACCACCCGCTCTGGGTGATGACCCACTTCAACCACCCGAAGGAGCTCACCGCGGCGTCGATCGCGGCGTGCGAGCGCCTCGCGAACGCGGGCTTCCCGGTGATGAACCAGACCGTCCTGCTGCGCGGCGTGAACGACGACGCGGGCACGCTGGAGGCGCTCTTTCGCGGGCTCATCCGCGCGCGCGTGCGCCCGTATTACCTGCTCCAAATGGATCCCGTGCGGGGCACGTCGCACCTGCGCACGCCGCTCGCGCGCGGCGTCGAGCTCATGGAGGCGCTGCAAGGTCGCCTCACGGGCATCGCGCTGCCCAAGCTCATCTGCGACACGCCGGGCGGCCTCGGGAAGGTGCCGCTCACGCCGAACTACGTGGTGAGCCGCGCGCTCGGCCCGCCCGAGCGCACGACGCTACGCACGTTCAGGGGCGACCTGGTCGACTACGTCGACCCCTGATGTTTGTTGCGGGTGGGTGGGGCCGCGTCTGGCACACTGTCGGCAGATGGGCGCGCCGAGCAGCAAGAACCGCGGGGGACCGGCGACGCCCGTGATGGCCCCCTACCGGAGCGCGGTGCACTCCACGGCGGGGTACGCGGAGACCTTGCTCCAAGAGACGGGGTTCGAGCGCGCGGTGACGCTCGAGCTCCGGCGCGACGATCCGCTGCGTGACGGGGTGCGCTCGACCCGCCCGGAGGACGCCCGCTACGCGGTGCACGACCTCCTCGGCGAGGGTGGCATGGGCGAGGTGCGCTCGTGCACCGATCTGCACATCGGGCGCGAGGTCGCGATGAAGGCGATGCGCCCGACGCAGCTCGCGCGCCCCGACCTCCGCGCGCGGTTCCTGCGCGAGGCGCGCATCCAGGGCCAGCTCGAGCACCCGGCCATCGTGCCGGTCTACGATCTCGCGTTCGCAGAGGAGGGCGCGCTCTACTTCACGATGCGGCGCGTGCGCGGCCTCACGCTCGAGCTGCTCGTCGAGCGCCTCCGGGACGGCGAGCCGCGCGCCGCGGCCGAGTACCCGCTGCGCAAGCTCCTCTCGGCGTTCTCGCGCGTGTGCCTCGCGATCCATTTCGCGCACACGAAGGGCGTGATCCACCGGGACTTGAAGCCCGCCAACGTCATGCTCGGCGACTTCGGCGAGGTCTACGTGCTCGACTGGGGCGTCGCGAAGCTGCTCGCGAGCGACGCGCCGCCCATCAGCCAGGAGGCCGCCGATCTCGCGATCTCCAAGCTCGACTTTACCGACGTCGCCTCCGCCAAGACGGCCTCGGGGGCCATCATCGGCACGCCGGGGTACATGGCGCCGGAGCAGATCCTCGGGCAATCGGGCGAGGTGAACGCTCAGACCGACGTGTTCGCGCTCGGGGCCATCCTGTTCGAGCTGCTCACGCGCGAGTCGCTGTTCGGCACGGGCGAGACGCCCGACATCCTGGCGCGCACCCTGCGGGGCGAGGGCCGGAGCGCGAGCGCCCGCCGCCCCGATCTCGCGATCCCCGAGGCGATCGACGCGGTGTGCATGCGCGCGACGAGCCCCTACCCCGAGAAGCGCTACGAGTCGGCGCGCGCGTTCTCCGAGGCGATCGAGGACTTCCTCAGCGGCGACCTCGACCTCGAGCGGCGGCAAGCCCTCGCGCGCGCGCACTCCATTTCGGCGCGGGAGCTCGCCGGGCGCGCCCTCGCCCCGGAGGGCACCCCGGAGGACCGCCAGGGCGCGCTCCGCGAGGTGGGGCGCTCCCTCGCGCTCGATCCCGACGATCCCGAGGCGCTCGCGCTGCTCGTGCGCCTCGTCACCGCCCCGCCCTCGGCCCTCCCCGGGGAGGTCGTCGACGAGGTCTCGACGCTCGAGGGGCGCCGCGCCGACCGCGCCTCGCGCCGCGGCTCGCTGCTGTTCGCGCTGGGGGCGCTCTTCTTCGTCTTCCCGACCGCGCTGCTGATGGGGGTGCGAAACCCCACGTCGGTGGCCCTCAACGTGGTCCTCTGGGGCCTCGCTCCGGCCGCGCTCTTCCTGGGAAGGCGCCTTCCCATGTGGATCGCGCCGCTCATCACCTACGCGGCGGTCGCGTCCACGGCGCTCATCTTCGGCCCGTTCATCTCGGTGCCGGCGATCGCCGCGGTGGTCACGGTGGCGTTCGTGCTGAGCGGGAGACGCTCCCACCGGCTGCTGGCGAGCGGGCTCGCGGTGCTGAGCCTCGGGATGCCGCTCGCGCTGGAGCTGGCCGGCGTGCTGCCGCGCACGTTCTCGCTCGAGAAAGATCGCTTCGTGATCCTCCTCAATGCCGTGGAAGTACCGTCACTTACGGCCGTGCTGCTCCTCGCCGCGTCGCACGTGGCCACGGTGCTCTTCGTCGCCAACTACGTCGCCGAGAGCAAGGACGCGCTCGACCGCGCGGAGATCCAGAACCGGCTCCAGGCCTGGCAGCTCCGCCAGCTCGTCCCCACGGAGGCGCAGGGGGCGCTGAAGAGCCACGGCCGCGCGCCCCCCAGCGAGCGAGGCCCCGCGCCCCGGCGCGGCGGCGGCTGCGTGTCCGACCTCGCGCGCTGAGACCCCGCTCCGGGCGGCGCGAGCAGGCGGCCCCGCGGGGCGCGCGCGCCTCGGCTTTCACCTTCCCTTGCGCAGGGGGCGTCGGTAGGGTGAAGGCGTGAAGCCTGCCACCTTCGAGCCCCGCGTGAAACGGTCCGAGAACGTCGTCGGGTGGGCGAGCACGCCCCGCCTCGGGTGGCGCGCGAGGGTCGCCATCGCCGCCTTCGCGCTCGGCGTCCTGGCGCCCGGCCAGGCGCTCGCGCAAGCCACCAAGGAGACGATGGCGGCCCTCGCCGCCGGCGACAAGGCCACCCGCGCGAAGGACTGGCCCGCCGCGATCACCGCGTACTCGGCCGCGAAGGCCGCCGACCCCTCCCTCGCCGCGCTCGACGGCCTGGCCAACGCGCTCTACTCCAAGGGCGACGCCGCCGCCGCGTACGACGCGTACGAGGCGCTCATCCGCGCCCACGTCACGAAGCTGCCGAAGGACCACCGCGCCAAGGTCGAGGCGCGCCTCAAGGAGCTCGGCCAGAAGACCGGCACCCTCACCGTCGAGGCCGAGGCCGGCGCCGAGCTCCTCGTCGACGGCGCCTCGCTCGGCACGCTGCCGCTCGCGCGCGCGCCGCGCCTCGCCGTGGGCGAGCACAAGGTCGAGGTGCGCAAGAGCGGGTTCTCGCCTTTCACGGGCACCGCGCAGATCGCGCCGAACACGGGCGCGACCGTGGTCGCCAAGCTCGTGGCCATCTCGGAGAAGGGCACGCTGAAGGTCCACGAGGCCGAGGGCAAGGCGGTGCACGTCTTCGTCGACGGCATCGACATGGGCGCGGCCCCGTGGGAGGGCGAGGTCGCGGCGGGCCCCCACGAGGTCTCGGTCCGGGGCGAGCGGCTCAAGTCCCCGCCCGAGAAGGTGCAGATCGAGAAGAACTCGCGCCGCGAGCTCGAGGTGCGCGCGGCGTCCACCTCGGCGCATTTCAAGGTCACGGTCGACGGGAGCCCCACCGCGAAGATCACGATCGACGGCGTCGACGTGGGCGAGGGCATCTACACGGGCGAGCTGCCCGCCGGCACGCACAAGCTGGTGATCACGCGCGAGGGGTACCAGCGCTTCGAGGAGGAGGTCGTGCTCGCCGAGAAGGAGACGTCGTCGCGCACCGTGGTCCTCACGCTCTCGTCGGTCGTCAAGACCGGCGGCGACGACAAGGGCCCCCGCAAGCTCGAGGGCTTCTACGGCGGGTTCGGCCTCATGGGCGTGCTGCTGCCGGCCGGCAACGGCAGCGACGTGCAGCAGAACTGCAAGAACAAGTCGCAGGGCATCACGGGGTGCACCGGCGGAGGCGCCGGCGTCGGCGGCGGGCTCTTCTTCTTCGCGGGTCACCACTGGGATCCGGTGGGGCTCGAGCTTCTGTTCGGCGGCTCGTACGACCAGCAGCGCGCCACGCTCACGTACGGCCCCTCGAACCTGGGCATCGGCAACGGCTTCGGCCCCGATCCTGCCCGCACGGAGGACTTCTTCATCGGGCGCGCTGGCGGCTTTCTGCTGGGGCGCACGCGCCTGTCGTTCCAGACCGAGAAGCTGCGCGGCAGCTTCGCCGTGGGCGTCGGCGCCTCGTACCGGGTGTCGTTCCTCGCGCGGGACACCACGGGCCCCGAACCGCTCCGCGACGCCTACGCCACCGACGGCGCGGGCTCGCTCTCGCCGGTGCTCAACCTCGACGGCTCGGTCGCGCTCCGGCTGAGCGAGCGCCTCTCGCTGCCGCTCGGCCTGATGATGCTCGCGGAGAGCCCGAGCGCGAAGCTCTTCGGCGACCAGGTGCCCCGCTCGCCCGCCGATCTGAACCGTCAGCTCGCGCCGGGCGTGGGCCTCACCACGCCGAGCTATGCGCTGGCGTCGGGCCCGCAGGTGTACCTGGGGCTCTACCTCGGCCTCACGTTCGGCCCGTGAGCCCCGAGCGCCCGTGACCGACCCGCCCCCCGGCGCCCCGCGGCCCGCCTCCGGGGCCACCACGACGTTCATCCTCCTCACCCTGTTCCTCGACGCGCTCGGCATAGGTCTGATCATTCCGGTCGGGCCTCGCCTGGTGGCCGAGCTCTCCGGCGGCGGCCTCGCGACGGCGTCGCACAGCTTCGGCGTGCTCATGGCGCTCTACTCCGCGATGCAGCTCGGGTTCTCGCCGGTGCTGGGCGGCCTGAGCGATCGCTTCGGCCGGCGCACGGTGCTGCTGCCCTCGCTGCTGGGCGCGGCCTCGAGCTACCTGCTCAGCACCTTCGCGCCTACGCTGTCGTGGCTCTACGTCGGGCGGGTGATCGCGGGCATCACGGGCGCCAGCTTCTCGGCCGCGACCGCCTCGATCGCCGACACCACGCCGCCCGAGCGGCGCGCCCAGAGCTTCGGGCTGGCGGGCGCGGCGTTCGGCATGGGCTTCGTCGTGGGGCCGGTCATCGGCGGCGCGCTCGGCGCGGTGAGCTTGCGCCTGCCCTACGCGGTGGCCGCCGCGCTGAACCTCGGCAACTTCGTCTTCGGGCTCTTCGTGCTCCCCGAGACGCTGCGCCCGGGCTCGCGGCGCCCGTTCTCGCTCCGCCGCTCGAACCCGTTCGGCTCGATGGCCGCCCTGGTGCGCACGCCGACGCTCCGCGGGCTGGCGGGCACGGTGGCGGCGGGGTTCATGGCGCAGTCGATCCTCCAGGCCGTGTGGGCGCTCTCGGGCGAGGCGCGGTACGGGTGGTCCACGAAGCAGATCGGCCTGTCGCTCGGGCTGGTGGGCCTGTCGATGGCGATCGTGCAGGGCGGGCTCGTGCGCGTGCTGATGCGCCGCTTCACCGAGCGGCAGCTCGTAGGCGCCGGGCTCAGCATCGGCGCGGTGGGCTTCGTCGCGCTCGGCCTGGCCGAGCGCGGCTGGGTCGCGTACGCGCTGATCGGGCTGCTCGCGTTGGGCGGGCTCTCGGGCCCGTCGATGCAGGCGCTGCTCACGCGCGCGGTGGGCGAAGACGAGCAGGGCGAGCTGCAGGGCTCGCTCGCGAGCGTGCAGAGCCTGATGTCCATCCTCGGGCCGCTCGTGGGCACGGGGCTCATCGCGCGCTTCGGCCCGCGCGACGCGTCGCCGCACGTGCCGGGCGCGCCCTTCTTCGCAGCGGCGGCCCTGAACGTGCTCGGGCTCGCCCTCGCGCTCCGCGCGTTCGCGGCGACGCCCAGGGCGCGCGGTGAGCGCCAAAGCCCCCGAGGCGCACTGACGCGCGGACGCCCGCGCGGTCGACGCGAGCGCGGCGCGGGCCTGCTAGAGTGACGATCGGTGAGCACCTACCGAGCGCCCACGAGGTCATGCCCACGCTGCGGGATGCCCGCCGCGCACGGCGCCGCCGACTGCGACGCGTGCGGCGCCGTGTGGGGGCTCGAGCACCGGTGTCCGCACTGCGCGTCGCTCTCCCGCGCCGCCGCGGGCGGCGAGTTCCGCTGGACCTGCCCCGACTGCGGGGGAATGCGCTTGCCGCCGCGCGTCGCGCGGTTGCTCGGCGGCGATCCCGACGGCTCGCTCGCCCAGGTGCATTGCGCCTACACGGCGTGGCTCCGCAGGGCCAAGGCGCGACGCCGCGCGCTCCTCGTCACCGCGATCGCGACGCCGGCGGCGCTCCTCGGGATCGGGGCCGGGTTCCTCTCGGGCGCGGACGAGCTCGACGCGGCGCGGGTCGTCCTCGCCTTCCTCGTCGCCGCCCTCGCGCTGGTCGCGGCGGGCGTGGCGTGGTTCAGGCTCCGGCTGCTGACCGATCGGGCGGAGGCCGCGGCCGTCGACGAGCGCGGTGAGCTCCGGCGCACATACCGCCGCGCGGTCTCGCTGCTCGCGCGCGAGGAGGAGCTCACGGACGACGAGCTCGCGGAGCTCGTCCAGTCCACGCGAGACATCCGGCGCGTGCGGATCGCCGCCGGCGGTCTCGACACCTCCCGCGTCGCGGCGGCGCCCGCTCCACCGGACCTCGCGACCGACAGCCTGGACGACGGAGTCGCCTCCGAGGGGGAAGCCGCGCTCTCGCGCGCGCGAAGTCAATAGCCGCGGTCCACGACCGTTTGACACTCTGTGCTCGCGTGAGCGGGCGATTGCCAACTTGTCGCGCCGCACCGGGCGCCACACCTGGGATCTGCTGGGTATTCGTCGAGCAGGCACGACCGCGCGCGAGGCACGCTCGTTGCTGAGGTGGGGGTCGATGACTCCCCCAGCGCCCCGCCCGCCAACACCTCCCCAGCCCGACGCGAGCCGGTACTGGCGGGATCTCTTCCACCTCTGGTTCGTGAGGTACAACCCGCTCTATCTGGTGAGCGCCATGTTGGTGCTCGCTGGCCTGAACCTCGTCTCGAAGGGGCTCGCGAGCGAGGGGAGCCTCTACGGCCCCCTCGCGGTCGGCCTGGTCGCCGAGGTGTACGCGGCCGCGCTGATCGGCGGCGCGGCGCTCCTCACACGCGCAGGGCAGCGGCGGCCGGCGGTGCTCCTCGCGCTCGTCGCGATCGTGTATCAGGGCGACCTCACGCTCCACACGGAGACGTGCTCCGTCCTCGGCCTGCTCGGCGGCGGGCTCTCGGGGCTCTGGCTCGCGGTGTTCGCCGCCAAGCTCGTCGCGCTCGCCTGGGCCCTCCGCGTGCGCGTCGCCAGGCGCGCGCTGCTCGCGGCCACCGCGGGGGCCGCCGGCCTCGCGTTCCTCCCGCACGTGCTCGCGGGCGCGGGCGCCCAGCGGGCGGGGACGCTGCTCGCGCTCTACGTCTTCGGCCTTGGCGTGCTCCTGCCGCGCGAGCTCGCGGCCAGCGTGAGCCCGCGGCCTGGGGCAGAGCTCGACGCGTGGGGGCGCCTCGTCCTCCGTCGCACGGCGCTGGCGGCCTGGGCCCTCTGGGCGGTGCTCCTCGCCCTGCACGTCGCGTTCTGGTCCAGCGAGGCGCCCATCGCGGTCGCGCGCGTGCTCCCCGCGCTCGCCGCCCTGGTGGTCGCGCGGCAGGCGCGTGAGTCGCGGGTGTGGGCGAGCGCGGGCGGCGCGCTGCTGCTC
>CAZHGG010000236.1:0-8188 GCA_964531755.1 uncultured Polyangiaceae bacterium | reverse complement strand
GCGGTCCCCGCGGCGAGCGCGGCCCCCGCGGCGAGCGCGCCGGCGCCGAAGACCTTTCCGAACTCAGCGTAACCAAACAGAAATTCCTTCTGGCCGGCCAACGTCCGCGGGGTCGCACCCCAGTTGATGACGTAGAGGCGCTTGTCGGTCGGGCTGAAGAAGTAGTTGTCGGTGGTCCCCGCCTCGAGGGACGGGACGGTGAGGGCGTCGCGGTAGCGGTGGTAGCCGCTGTCCTCGTCGGCGAACGTCTTCGCGACTCGGTCGAGGCAGGCGCGGAAGTCGTCGACCGCGGCCGTCACGTCGGCCCCGTGCGCGGCGCGCGCCTCGGAGAGCGGCACGAGCCCGGAGAGGTTCCATCGCACCGTGGTTGGCAGGCTCTCGGAGCCCTCCGTCTCGGGGACGAGCAGGCGCCCGCCGAAGAACTTCTCCTCGTTGAGGTCGGGCGCGAGCTTCCAGATGGACACGCCCCCCACCAGGTTGGGGAGCCAGGTGGTCTCGTCGGGTCCTGTCGCGTCGCTCACGTTCGCACCTGCGCTTTCATTCGTACGGTCCCCGTCGCCGTGACCCTCGCGAGGAAGCTCGCGCGCGCCGTCACCCGCGCGCTGTGCGGGTCGCTGCCGCGGTCGCGCTCGTGGAGCGCCGAGTCGAACACGCCGACGTGGTCGACGCTCTCGAACCGGACGCGCTCGAGCTGGCTGCTCAGCAGCGCGGCGAGCAGCGGCGCCGACCGCGCGACGAGATCGCGGTCGAGCCCCGCGGCCGCGGCGAACGAGTAGAAGAGGCGGCTCGCCTCGTGGCCCACGCGCACGCGCACCTCCTCGTCGAGCTCGGCCCGAAAATACAAGTTGAGGGCGCTCGCAAGCACGAACGACAGCTCGCGAGCGCGCTCGTTCTTGTGCGAGCCGATGTGCTCCGCGAGCGCCCCGCGGACGAGGCGGAGCGGGAACGTCTTGGCGCTCGGGCGCGCGCCGAGGATCGTGTCGTCGAGGATGTCGGCGAGCACGAGCCGCGCGAGCACGTCGGCCTCCGCGGAGCCCGCGGGCGGCACGCTCGGCTGCGGAGGCGCCGGGCCACGCGCGGGGCCGAGGGCGCCCTCGAGGTCGCGGCGGAGGGCCGCGGCGTCGAGCCCGCGCTCGAGGTGGGCCAGCACGGCGCGCACGAGCGGATCGGTCACGGGTACCTCGAGCGGTCGGTGAGGACGCCCGTGTCGATCCAGTAGCGGTCTTGGGCGATGGTCTTGAGGGCCAGGAGGAAGTCGGTGGGCTCGAACTGGTACGCGCCTCGCTGCGAGGTGACGCCGGCGATCGAGATCTGCCCGTCCGCGGAGCGCTGGAACTCGAGGCTCACGCGGTCTTCGAGGAGCGCGGCCTCCACGTCGGGGCTCTGCGGTCTCACCTCGAAGAGGGGCGCGCCGTCCATCTCCTGCGACGCGACGTTCCGGAAGCCGATGCGCATGCCGTTCGTGTAGGTGAAGGGCTTGCTGCGCTGCACGCCGCGCGCGCCGGTGGCGGCGGCGGTGAAGAGCTCGTTGTCCTTGGAAATGTGCGGCTCCGCGTCCTGGTAGAGCCCGTAGATGGGGCTCTCCTTCGCGTCCTCGATGGCGTCGATGAGGAACCCCGGGAGCAGGTTGCGGCTCGCGAGGTGGAGGATGGCCGCGCCGGCCGTCACGGTCGATTTCGGGTCCTTGATGCGCCCCTGGTCCTTCCACTTCGACGGGTACCACTCGCCGACGCGGAAGCTCGCCATGGTCTTGATGCGCGGCGGCGCGACCGGCAGCTCGCTCACGAAGAGATCGCGCACGCAGCGCAGGCGGGCCGAGCGCCCGGCGAGGATGACGAGGTCGACGTCGAACTGCGCGAGGATGTCCGCGTAGCGGCGCATGGGCTCGCGCAGCACGCGCGCGACGGTCTTCTCGACCTCGGCCCGATCGAGGCGCAAGAAGAGGTTCATGAGCCCGGGGAACCCCGGCACGGCGCTGGAGAGGAACGCGTCGGCCTCCGCGAGCACCGTGGCGGGCGCGTCCGGCACCTCGAAGAGCTCGAGCACCTCCGGCACGAAGTACGTCTTGTCGGCGAGGTGCCCGGCGGGCGCCGTCCCCTCGGCGAGCGCCCAGAAGCACCGCGCGAGGGGCATCCAGAAATAGGGCACGAGCTTGCCGCGCAGCGTGCGCCACGAGGTCCCGAAGCCCGCGTCGCCCTCGGAGAACAGGTGCTCCATGCGCGCGCGCGCGGCGGGCGAGGGGAGCTGGGAGAGCACCTGGTCGAAGATGAGGTCGGCGACGATCGCGCGGCACACCTCGTCGCCCGCGACGTTGATGCCGTCCTGGAAGAGCTTCCGGATGCGCAGCGACGTGCCCGCGCCGGGGAGCTTGTCCTCGTACTCGGCGATCATCACGTCGCTCGTGCCGCCGCCGATGTCGATCGACGCGATGCGCAGGCGCCCGCTCTCGCTGCTGCCCGCGCGCCCGTAGATTTGGATGAGCTCCTCCATGCTCCCGCCGAAGGTCTGCGACGCCTCCTGGTAGACGTAGACCATCTGCGCGGCGAGGGCCTCGTCGGTGAAGAGGAACGGCTCGAACGCGCCCTCGGCGGTCACGTTCGGGCGGTGCTCGGGGGCGACGCCGAGGAGGTGGCAGGCGAGCACCACGGCGTTGCGCACGAGCGTGTCGTACACGTGCCGCTCCTCGGCGCGCATGGCCGAGGGGTAGGTGAGCACCAGCGAGCGGAGCACGCGCGGGTTCGCCTCCTTGCCCTGGAACCGCCGGTACCCCGGCGAGCCGAGCTGCGCGTAGGCCTGCGCCAGGATCTCCACGATGGCGAAGAGCATCATGGTGCGCGGCGCGTAGCGCGGGTCGACCGGGGTCTGCGGGCCGTCCTCGCGCAGGTAGAGGCCGCCGGCGTCGTCGGGCAGGTACTTCAAGAGCCGCCCGAACACCGTCCGGTACTCCTCGCCGAGGCGCTCGGCGAAGAACCAGCGGTCTTCGGTCTGGCGGTGGTCCCACAGGTAGCGCTTGGGCCCCGACAGGCTGCACGCGTACCGGTGGGGCGTCTCGAGGGCGCGATCGAGCGCCTCGCGGCCGAGCCGCGCGACCGAGGGCCACGTGAAGCCATCGCCCGTCGCGACGGGCGCCACCGATCGGTCGAACGGGCTCGGCCGGAAGGTGATGCGCGAGTCGAAGCACTCCTCGTCGACCGAGAACGGGCTCGACAGGTTCCGCATCACCAGCGGCAGCGCGAACATGCCCTTGTCGCGCGCCTCGACGAGCAGGGCCGACGAGCGCGAGTTGCCGAAGTCGAGCACCAGCGAGACCGGCACCGGCACGCGGTTCGCGATGCGTGTAAAGTGCAACTTTGGGATCTGCGGGGCGAGGACGTCGAGGAGCGCCGCGAGCTTGAAGAGGGCTTTGTCGACGCCCGCCCGCTCGAGGCGGCGCACGAGCTCGCGCGCCTCCGCGAGGTCGAGGAACCCGGCGATCTCCTGCCTGTCGAGCGCGCGGAACGGGCGCCCCTCGTCGAGCGCCGCGTCGAGCGCGCGCCCCCGCGAGCCGGCGCGCTCGAGCGTGTCCACCGCGAGCAGCGCGCGCACCCCGCCGCCCTCCTGCGACAAGAACACCTGCACGGCGAAGGGGCACGAGAGCTGCGTGGGCACGGGGAGCCAGCGGCCCGCGAGCTCCGACAGCGCGTCGAGTGATGACACCTCGACGTCGGGGTCCTCGCCGGGCTGCGCCCGCCGCACCGACCAGGCCTCGGTGCCGGGCGCCGTCTGGGGCGCCTGCATCATCATGAAGCTCGCGACCACGTCGGGGAGGCCGCCCGTGAGCGACAGCTCGTGGAACACCACGCCCGAGTTGAAGAACAGCTCCACGACCTCGGTCGTGGGCGCGATGTTCTCCCCCGTGGACGTCGCCCTGCCCCCGCCCTCGCCGTCGAGGGACACCTTTCGTTTGACCATCGGTTGACCCGGCCCGAGACGCTATCATGAGCGCGCCATGTCCGCGCCGCTCGTCCTGAAACTCGTGAGGCACGGGCAGTCCCTCGCCAACACCGCCGAATACGACCCGCAGGCCCACGGCGACTTCCGCGCCGAGCTCACGCCGCGCGGGGTCGAGCAGGCGCGCCAGGCTGGCCTCGAGCTCGGCGCCGAGTTCTTGCGGGGCGCGCTCGTCTACGCGTCGCCCTACCGGCGCGCGCAGCAGACCCTCGGGGCCATCTTCGAGGCCACGGACGGCGCCGCGCTCCCCTGCGGCGTGTACGAGGACCCCCGGCTCCGGGAGGTCGACCACGGCTACGGGGACATCAAGCGGCAAGAGCGCCTCCGGGAGACGCACGGCTGGTTCTACTACCGCTACGAGGGCGGCGAGAGCCCGGCCGACTGCTACGACCGGGTGTCGGGCTTCCTCGAGAGCCTCATGCGGCAGGTCGAGCGCAAGGCCGCCACGCGCGTGCTCGTCGTCACGCACGGGCTCGCGCTCCGCTGCTTCGTCATGCGCTTCCTGCACCTCACGGTGGCCGAGTTCGAGTCCATCCAGAACCCGGGCAACGGCGCCGTCGTGACCCTCGCCCCGCCGGACGTGCTCGAGGCCCTCCCCGGGCCGAAGCTCGTGCGGCGGCGCTTTGGCGTCGCCGGGCTCACCTTCTACGAGGGCGCCGCACCGTAGGTGTGCCACGCTGTGCCAGGTGCAGGAATCGCGCGTCGGGCGCCAGAGGGCGCGCGCGCGGAGGCCAAGCGCGCGCGAAATGTCCGGCAAAATGCGGGAAGTCGCGGCTTGGCGCGCCTCTTGCGAATCGCGTCTCCGTGCAGGAGGTTTCATGAGACGACGTGCTGGCAGGGTCCCGATCACCGTGCTGATTGCGCTCGCGTTCGCGTGTGGCTGCGGGGCCTCGAGCGCCGCAGACTCGTTCCCGACGACCGCCGACGCCCCCGCAGGGGGTGGCCCCGCCGCGCCCAGCGTGGGCGGCGACGCCGGGGCGGTGCCAGCGCCGCCCGAGCAAGAGGTGGAGAGCAACTACGAGGCGCCCGTCGCGACCGGTCGCTACGTGTGGGTGACGAACCCGAAGAGCGGCCGCGTCGCGCTCATCGACGCGACCACCCTCGAGGTGCGCACGGTCGAGGCCGGCAACGGGCCCACGTACCTCGCGGCCGTGCCGACGCAGACCGGCGATGCCGCGGTGGTGTTCAACGTGCTCTCGCGGGACGCCACGCTGCTCCGCGCCGAGAACGGCGCCATCACGCAGAAGACCTTCAAGGCAGCGCCGGCCAACAGCTGGGCGTTCTCCAAAGACGGCCGCTGGGCCATCGCGTGGAGTGACGCGCGCAAGGAGCCCACGGCGGGCAAGGCCCAGGGCTTCCAAGACCTGTCGATCCTCGACCTCCAGTCGGGCGCGACCACCATCTTGTCGGTCGGCTACCGCCCGGTGGCGGTGGGCTTCGCCGAGGGCGTCGCGCGCGCCCACGCCGTCACGCAGGACGGCATCGCGATCGTGGACCTGTCGGGCCCGGCGCCCCGGCTCACGCGCAACGTCGCGATCTCGGACACGCCGCTCGAGGACCCCGGCTCGCGCGACGTGTCGGTCACCCCGAACGGGCAATACGCGCTCATTCGCCGCGACGGGCGCGCCGACATCACCGCGGTCACGCTCGAGACCGGCGCGCGCACCGCCATCACCCTCACGGGCCCCGTCACCGATCTCGATCTGTCGAGCGCGGGCGATCGCGCCGTCGCGGTCGTGAGGGACACCGCGCAGGTGGCCATCCTCCCGGTCCCCGGGATCATCGGGGCGCCCACCACCTTCAGCTCGGTCACCGTGACGGGCGAGACCATCGGCTCGGTCGCGCTCTCGCCCTCCGGCGACACGGGCCTGCTCTACACGAACGCGAGCGCGGTCGAGCGGCTGAGCATCCTCAAGATCGCCGCCACGCCCACCGTGCGCACGGTCAAGCTCTACTCGCCGGTGCTGTCGGTGTTCGCGGCGCCCGACGCCCTCCACGCGGTGGTCCTCCACGACGCCACGAAGGGCGCGGGCGGCACCCCGGGCGCGTTCAGCCTGGTCCCCATCGGCCAGGAGCTGCCCGCGAAGATCGTCGCCACGCTCGCGCCGCCGAGCGCTGTCGCCGTGCGCAACGACCGCGCGATCGTGGCCGAGCGCGACGACAAGACGCGCGTCTTCGGGGTCTACCTCGCGAGCCTGCCGTCGTTCGCCGTGGAGCGCTTCCCGCTCGCGAGCCCGCCCACCGCGGTGGGCGTCATGGAGACCGCCGGCCGGGCGTTCGTCGCGCAGCAGCACCCCGAGGGGCGCCTCACCTTCATCGATCTTTCCACTGGGCTGTCGCGCACCCTGACGGGCTTCGAGCTCGCCTCGCGCGTCGTCGACGGGAGCAAGCCATGAGCCGTTCTTCGAAGTCACGCCGCCCCCGGGCCCTCGCCTCGCCGTCGCGCTCTTTGGCGCCCGCCGCCCGGTGGACCGCGCTCACCGGCCTCGCGCTCCTCGCGTCGGCCTGCGGCGATCGCGACGAGGTCTACGACAAAGGGATCGGCAAGGTCGAGTCGTTCGGCCTCACCGATCGCGTCGCCCTGGTCGACGGCCAGGCCGATCGCGCCCTCGTGCTCACCGCCCGCGGCGACGAGGTCGAGCGGGCCGCGGTGCGGGTAGGGAAGGGCATCACGCGGTCGCTCGCCTCCCAGGATCGCAAGCGACTCTTCGTGCTCTCGGCGGGCGAGAGCCCGCGCCGAAACGAGGACGACGAGCGGCCGAGCCTCACCGTCATCGAGGCCCCCGCCGAGGTGGGCGCGGAGTCGGTCGTGCGCCGCTTCGACCTCGAGTCGCCCCACACGGGCATCGCCCTCGATCCGGCCGGTCGCTACGCTGCGGTCTTCGCGGCCCCTTCGCCGAGCGGGGCGACGCCGGTGTTTCTCGAAAATCCGAACGAGATCATCATCGTAGACCTCGCGGCGCCAAACGGCGGCGCGGTCGTCGCCCGCACCCTCCGGAGCTTCGGTGGTCGCCCGCAGCGGCTCACCTTCACGCCTACGCTCTCGCTCCCCGGGGGGCCGCGCCGCCTGCTCGTCGTGGAGACCAACCAAGACGTCGTGCTGCTCGATCTCGATCACGTGGGCGACGTGCCCCCGCGCCCCGAGATCACCGTGCGCTTGACGAGCGGCCTCAGCGCCAAGGCGCTGGTCCCGGCCGGCGTGGTGGTGGACGACGGGGACCCCGCGAAGACCAGCGACGCGCGCATCGGCGTGCGGCTGGAGAACGACTCGAGCGTCGTGACCCTCACGCTCGAGCCCCGCCCGGCCGATCCGCCCGGCGCGCCCGCCCCTCCGGCGGGCTCGGGGCCGCCCAACGACTTCTCTCCCACCGTGAACCTCACCGACGTGGGCGGGCTCCCTGGCGACATCGCCTTCGTCCGCACCGACGCGGGCGTCCGGCTCGCGGCGATCGTCCCGCCCACGCAGAGCGCCGTGCTCATCGATCCGCAGACGAGCGTCACCACGACCGTGGCGCTCCCTGGGCGGTTCGGCCGCATCTCGCTCATCACCGACGTGGTGGCCGGAGCCGCGACGCCCGGCCGCACGGACACGGCGCTCCTCTACGGGGGCAGCGGCGGCTCCGCCGGGGTGGCCTTCTGGTCGCTGGGGAAGGCCAGCGGCCAGCCGTACCGGAGCGTGGAGGTGGTGAGCCTCGAGTCCTCCGTGACGAGCGTGCTCGACGTCCCGCCGCCGCGCGCCGAGCTCAAGGTGCTCCAGGTCTCGTCGAACGCGGTGTACGTGCTGAACCTCTCGACGCGCACCGCCTCGCCCCTGACGGTGCAGAGCCGGGCGTCGATCCACGTCACCGACGACGGGCAGCGCTTGTGGGCGTTCCAGCCGGGTGGCCCGCAGCTCGCGCAGGTGGTCCTCGAGAACATCCACCCCGTGCAGCTCCCGCTCGATCGCTCGATCAGCGCGGTCTTCGAGATCGCCAAGCCTGGCGGGCGCTCTCTGCTCGCGCTCGACGCGCGCGGCGCCATGGGCGTCACAGTGCTCGACGCGCTCTCTCCCAACACCGCGACCTCGCGGTCTTATTACGGACTCTTGCTCGAGGGACTCCAATGAAGCGCCTCGTCCTCGGAGCGCTGTTGGCGCTCGTGCCCGCCTCCGCCCTCGCGCAGCGCCCCCCCGCGCCGGCCCAGCCGCCGCCGCTCCCCG
>CAZHGG010000235.1:0-8200 GCA_964531755.1 uncultured Polyangiaceae bacterium | reverse complement strand
CGCGCGACCCACGGTGCTCCGGCTCGCGTCGGGCGAGGTGCTCGTCGCTGGCGGCGAAGACGCGCGGGGCGCCCCAGTCGGGACGCTCGAGTGGCTCGCGCCCGACGCGTCTCGCTCTACGCTCCCGCGCCGCGAGCTGCCTGCGGCGCGCGGGGCCACGTTCGTCGCGCTCGCCGGGGGCGGCGCCCTCGCCGTGCTCCCTCCCCCGCAAGGCGCGCCGGCCGGCTGGAAGAGCGTGTGGGTCGTCGGCGCCGACGGCTCCATCGAGCCCCAGCTCCCGCTGCAAGACCTCGAGCCGGCGTCCGTGAGCCTCTTCCAGGCAGGCGACGGCGCGCCGCTCCTCTACACGGGGCGGCGGTGGCTGCGCTGGCAGCCCTGGTTCGGGGCGTTCCAGCAGCTCCTGGACGCCCCCGAGGCCTCCGCCGGAGCGAGCGGCCCGCGCGGGGGCGCGCTCGCCGCGCCCGACCCCGGCCTCGCGGTGTGGCTCGAAGACCGCGACGACACGACCTCGCTCCGCGCGTTCCGCCACGGCTCCCGCGGGGCGTACGCGCCCGTGCCGCGCCCGCTGCTCGTGAAGGACGAGGGCACGCTCGCGCCGGACCGCGCCGCCTCGCGCGGCGACCTGCGCTTCGACGTCACGCGCGGGCTCCTTCTGCGCGAGGGCGCGAGCGTGTTCCTCCCCGACGTCACGTTCGCGGCGGTCACGATCGAGCTCCGCATCACCGCGGCGTCGCCCCTCGTCGTGCTCCGCGACGCCGCCGGCGTCGAGCGCGTCGTCGGGGGAGCCGACTGCCCCGAGGCGGTCGCGCGGGACGTGCTGCGCGTCTCACGCGCCGGCTCGCGTGTCACCTACTCGGCCGACGAGGGCGAGGCGCGCGCGTGCCCGGCGAACGTCGGCGAGGCGCGCCTGTCGGTCGGCCTGCGAGGGCGACCGGGACCGACGGAGAGCGGCGCGAGGAACCTCTTCGTGCGCCGCGAGTGAGGGTCGGGGCGCCCCTGCGCCCCGAGAAATCCTCCCGTTCCCCGTCGGCTCGTCTACAGTTGACCTGTCATGGCGAACCTGCGGTCCACGGCCCTGCTCGACGCACGCCGCGGCGCCCGAGCGCTCGCGGACCCGCGCGTGCCGGCGCCTCGCCGAGAGCGCAACGCGGCCGAGACGAAGCGCCGTATCCTGGCCGCGGCCGGCGTCGAGTTCGCCGCGAAGGGGTTCGACGGCGCGCGGCTCGGCCACATCGCGCGGCGGGCGGGCATCCAGCAGACCCTCATCCACCACCACTTCGAGGACAAGGCGCGCCTCTTCGACGCGGTGCTCCAGCTCGGCCTCGCCGGCATGACCGAGGGGGTGTGGACGCTGCTCGAGCAGATGGGCCTCCGCGGCAAGGCCAAGCGCAAGGACGTGAGCCCCGCCGACATTCGGGTCTTGTGCGAGGCCTTCATCGAGCTCTTGTTCAGCTTCTACTCGCACAACAGCATCTTCCTGGCGATGGTCAGCCACGAGTCGCAGGCCAACCTCGCGCAAGCCCACCGCGTGCTCGAGGAGAGCGTCCGGCCCCTCTTCGAAGCCATCGTCGCCCGCATCGAGGAGATGGGCGAGGATGGCTCCATCCGGCGCGACGTGGACGCCCGCAACCTCGTGCTTTCGTGCGTCGCCATGGCCTCGTTCGCGTTCCAGCAGGCGGGCTTCGTGGGCGCGCTCTGGCCAGCCGATCTCGACTCCGCCGCGTTCATCGCCGCGCGGAAGGCCGCGATCGTCCAGATGGTCCTCGATCACCTGCTCGTTTGACGCGCCGCCACACCCGCGTGCCGCAGTGCGCCGCGCACATTCGACGTGCGCGCGGCCGCCGCGGCCGACTATGCTGCGCGCCGTTCGAGCGGCTCGGCGCCGGCGATCCTCGCCAGGCCTCGTCGACCGCGCGACGTGCAAGAGGAGCGTCCCGTGATCATCGGAGTCCCCAAAGAGATCAAGACCCGTGAGTACCGCGTCGGAATGACCCCCGCGGGCGTCAAGAGCCTCACCCAGCGCGGTCACACGGTCCTCGTCGAGCAGAGCGCCGGCGTGGGCTCGGGCATCAAGGACGAGGAGTACGTCGCCCAAGGTGGCACCATCGTCGCCACGGCGAAGGAGGCTTGGGGCGCCGACATGGTCGTGAAGGTGAAGGAACCGCTCCCGGCCGAGTACGCCTTCTTCCGCGAAGACCTCATTCTTTATACCTACTTGCACCTCGCGCCGGAGCCCGAGCTCACCCGCGAGCTGGCCGCGAAGAAGGTCGCCGCGGTCGCCTACGAGACCATCGAGCTCGCGGACGGCTCCCTGCCGCTGCTCAAGCCCATGAGCGAGGTTGCCGGCCGCATGGCGGTGCAGGTCGGCGCGTCGTGCCTCCAGCCGTACCCCGGCGGCACGGGCGTCCTCCTCGGCGGCGTGCCGGGCACGCGCCGCGGCCGGGTGGTCATCCTCGGCGGCGGCGTCGTCGGCAAGAACGCCGCGACCATCGCCGTGGGCATGGGCGCGCAGGTCACCGTGCTCGACGTCCGCGCCGAGACGATGGCCCACCTCGAAGACGTCTTCGGCGGCGCCATCGAGACCTTGTACTCGAACCCCACCAACATCGAGCAGGCCGTCGTGCGCGCCGACCTCGTGATCGGCGGCGTGCTCGTCGTCGGCGCACGCGCGCCCAAGCTCGTCACCAAGGAGCTCATCGAGCGCATGGAGCCGGGCTCGGTGGTGGTCGACGTCGCGGTCGACCAGGGCGGCTGCATCGAGACCTGCCGCCCCACCACGCACGACAACCCCACGTACGAGGTGGGCGGCGTCGTCCACTACTGCGTCGCGAACATGCCCGGCGCGGTCGCGCAGACCAGCACCTGGGCGCTCACGAACACCACCGCCGCGTACACCATCAAGATCGCCGACCTCGGCATCGCCGCCGCCGCCAAGGCCGACCGCGCGCTGCGCCTCGGGTTGAACACGTACAAGGGGCACGTCACCTGCGAGGCCGTGGCCCTGGCGCACAAGCTGCCGTACCGCTCCATCGAGGAGCTGCTCTGAGCGTGGGCCCGGGGCAGGGCGCGCCGCGCGACGGGGACGCCCTCCTCGACGGCGTCGAGCTGCTCTGCCTCGACGCCGGCAACACGGTCGTCTTCCTCGAGCACGCGCGCCTCGCGGCGCTCGCGGCGTCGACCGGGCACACCCTCTCGGTCGACGCCCTCGTCGCGTGCGAGGGCGAGGCGAAGCGGCTCGCCGAGACGGGCGGGCTCGTCGACCTCGCGTGGGCGGGCGCAGGCGAGCCCGGCGCGCTGGGCTGGGGCCGCATGGTCGGCACCATCTTCTCGCGCGCCGGCGTGCCGAGCGACGCGCTCGTGCCGCTCCTCGAGGCGGCGTGGCGTTCGCATGTAGACTACAACTTGTGGTCGAAGGTGCCCCCGGGGCTCGGGGAGGCGCTCGAGGCCTTCCGGGCCACCGGCGGCCGCGTCGCGATCGTGTCCAACTCCGAGGGCATGCTCGCCTCGCTGTTCGCGAAGCTCGGCGTCGCGCGGCACTTCGATCTGGTGGCAGACAGCGGGCTGCTCGGCGTCGAGAAGCCCGACCCCCGCATCTTCGAGCACGTGCTCCGCGAGCTCGCCGTGCCGGCGGGGGCGGCGCTCCACCTCGGCGACGTGTTCGCGACCGACGTGCTCGGCGCGCGCGCCGCGGGGATCCGCGCTGCGCTCATCGATCCGTTCGAGCACTACGCGGGGCGCCACCCGGACGTCCCGCGCGTCGAGGGCGCCGCGCAGGTGGCCCGCGCCCTCGCCGACCGCCGCGCCGCGCGCGCGCACCCCCAGGGAGAGAGGCAAGAGGCATGACGAAGAAGCTCATCGCGCTGCTCGGCGGAGACGGCATCGGCCCCGAGGTGATCGCGCAGGCGCGGCGCGTGCTCGAGGTGTACATCGCGCGGCGCGGCCTGCCGCTCGAGCTCTGGGAGCTCGACCTCGGCGCCGACCGGTACCTGCGCGATGGCACCACCTACCCCAAGGACATCGCCGCGCGCATCCAGCGCGAGGCGAGCGCGGTCCTCCTGGGGGCCCTGGGTGATCCACGCGTGCCCAACCTCGAGCACGCGCGCGACATCCTCTTCGGCCTCCGCTTTGGGCTCGATCTCTACGCCAACATCCGCCCCATGAAGGCCCTCGACGATCGCCTCGTGCCCCTGAAGGGGCGGCTCGCCAAGGACGTCGACATCACCGTCTTCCGCGAGAACACGGAGGGCATCTACGTGGGCATGGGGGGCCAGTTCAAGCGCGGCACCCCCGACGAGGTGGCGATCAACGAGGACCTGAACACCCGCAAGGGCGTCGAGCGCCTCATCCGCGCGGGGTTCGAGCACGCCCGCCGCCACGGCAAGAAGACCGTGCACCTCGCCGACAAGTCGAACGCGATGAAGCACGCGCACGAGCTCTGGTACCGCTGCTTCTTCGAGGTCGCGGCGGAGTATCCGGAGATCGCCGCCAAACACGTGTACGTCGACGCGCTCTGCCTCTACCTCGTGCAGGACCCCTCGCCGTTCGAGGTCATCGTCACGTGCAACCTGTTCGGTGACATCGTCACCGATCTCGGCGCCGCACTGCAGGGCGGGCTCGGCATGGCGGCGAGCGCGAACGTGCACGCCTCCGACCCCTCGCGCGTCGCGATGTTCGAGCCGGTGCACGGCTCGGCGCCGCCGCTGGCGGGCAAAGACCTCGCGAACCCCCTCGCGAGCGTGCTGACCGTGGGCATGCTCCTCACCCACCTCGGCTTCGAGGGCGAGGAGGCCCGGCTCGAAGGCATCGTGAAGAAGGCCATCGCCACCCGCGCCTGCACCCGCGACGTGGGCGGGGAGCTGGGCACGCGCGCCGTGGGCGACTTCGTGGTCGCCGAGCTCGAGGCCTCCCTCGCCGCGCGCGCCGATATGTAGGCGGGTGTCGTACTTTTTTTTTTCGCGACGCCGGTCGCCTGAACCCAAGCCCCCCCTCGGCGCGGGGTCTCACCGCGGTCGCCGCCCCGGGAGGAGCTCTCCCCCGACCTCAAAAAAAAAAACGCCGCGGCCGGGAACTTCCGCCTCGCGTCGCTGTCTGGGAAAAACCGGCGGCGACTGTGGCGCGCCGCCGCGTCGAGTGCGACTCTCTTTTGAAGAGACGCGCGGGTACCTCGTCGTACCTTTCCCGTGACGGTGGTCGTGTGGTCGAGGAGGCGGACGATGGGGCTTCGGTTCTGGAATGGCGTGGTGCTGGCGGCGCTGGGGGTGCTCTGGCTCGCCTCCGGCACCCAGCGCGAGCACCCCGTCCTCGGGGTCCATAGCGCCGAGGTCGCCTCCGCCGAGGCCGAGCTCGCGACCGCCCCAACCGACCCGGCCAAGGTGCTCGCCCTCGGGCAGCGCTACCTCGACTCCGCCGCGCCCGGCATGGCCGTGAGCCTGATCGAGTCCCAGCCCGTCGCGGTGAAGACCAACGCCGCCGTCGAGCACCTCTACGCGCGGGCGCTCCTCGACCAGGGGCGCTCGGCCGACGCGCTGGCGGCCGAGGAGCGCGTGCTCTACCGGTGCGACATCGACCCGTCGGTCTGCACGCCGTTCCTCATCGCTTCGGCCAACCGCCGCGTCGGCATCCTCCGCGAGCTCGCGCGCCTCGGGGTGGACGACGCCCAGGCCCACCCCGAGAAGAGCTCGGTCGCGTACCACAACGCGACGCGCCAGGTCGGCGTGGTCGTCCTCCACTGATCGTCCGCCCCGCGCGCCCGCCCGCCTGCCCCCCGCAAACGTAGCCCCTCACCGAAGGCCAGTGTGGACCACCCGAGCTCCCGAGCCCCCGCGCCCTCTGTCCCCGCCGCGCGCCCCGCCCCCGCCGCGCGCGCCGCTCCCGGTCGTGGCTCGCTCGTCGTGTCGCTGCTGCTCGCCGCCGGCTCTGGCGCGCTCGGCGTCGGCTCGCTCGGCTGCGGCGCCGTGAAGGCCCGCCCGCCCGTGCGACCCGCCGCGGAGAGCACCGTCACCGCGCGCTTCACGCCTCCGTTCGCGCTCGCCAACCCCGAGGACGCGGTCGTCCGCATCGTGTTGCCGAACATGACGTGCACCGGCACCGCGGTCGAGGAGGACCTCATCCTCACCGCCCACCACTGCGTCGTGCGTCGCGGCCCCCAGGGGGAGTTCCTGCGCGAGAGCGTCGAGCCCGAGTCGATCCGCGTCGAGCTCGGCGGTGACTACTTCGCGTGGGGCGAGGTGAAGGTGAAGGCCGTCGTCGCGCCGCCGTGCGGCGAGAAGGGCGGCGCGGGCGACGTCGCCGTGCTCGTTCTCGAGCGCAAGCTCGTCGGCCTCGGCACGCTGTCCCCGCGGCTCGACTCGCCCCCGAAGATCGGTGAGAGCGTCGACCCCGTGGGCTTCGGCCGGTGCGCCACCTCGGGCGACGCGATCCGTCGTCGTACCCGCGACGGCGGCCCGATCCGCGCCACCAACGGCGACACGTTCTTCATGGACGCGAGCGTGTGCCCCGGCGACTCCGGCGGGCCCGTCATGACCCGCGGTGGGCACCAGGTGGTCGGCGTGGTGAGCCTCAGCGCGATGGACGGAGACGAGAGCACGAAGGCGCCCTCCATCATGGCGCGCGTCGACGCCTTCCGGAACGTCTTCGCGTACGCCCACCAGCTCGCCGCGGGCGCCACCAAGAGCGAGCTGCCGCCGCTCTCTTGCGAGTAGCGAGCGCCATCTCGCCCGCGCGGGTCGTGTATTCTCGGCGCATGAGCCAAGCGCCGGCCATGGCGAGCGATCCCCTCTCCGACCCCGCCGCGGGCGGCTGGCAGAGCACCCTGCGCGCGGGCCGCGCGCGCGGCGTGGACGGCACGGGGATCGCCTACCAGGTGCTCGGCCGGGGCGAGCGCACGATCATGCTCGCGAACGGGCTCGGCGGGCGCCTCTACGCCTGGGGCGCCGCGCTCGACGCGCTCCACGGCGACTACCGCCTCGTCACGTGGGACTACCGCGGCCTGTTCGACTCCGACTCGCCCGCGTCGAAGCGCCGGCTCGCGGTCGTGCACCACGTGGAGGACGCGCGCGCCATCCTCGACGCCGAGCGCATCGAGCGCGCCGTGTTCATGGGGTGGAGCATGGGCGTGCAGGTGTCGCTCGACATGGCCGCGAGCTACCCCGAGCGCGTCGCCGGCCTCGTGCTCCTGAACGGCACCTACGGCCACGTGCTCTCGACGGGTCTCCAGCCGCTCTTCGCCGTGCCCGGGCTCCCCAAGCGCCTCCACGCGCTGTTCGACTTTCTCCAAGACCACCCGGAGCTCGCCGGCCGGCTCGCCACCTTCGCCCGCGCGATGCAGTGGCCCACGGCCGGCCTCATGGCCCTCACCGCCGGCCGCGGCGCGCTCCGCATGCGCCCGCTGCTCGCCCGCTACTTCGACGACGTACTGGGCGACAGCTTTGTCAATTTCCTTCGTCTTTTTCAGGAGTTGGACGCCCACTCGGTGTACCACCTCCTCCGCGAGATCGAGCACCCGACGCTCGTCGTGAGCGGCCTGCTCGACGCGCTCACGCCGGCGTACCAGTCGGGCGAGATCGCGCGGCGCATGCCCAACGCCGAGCACCTGCGCATCGCGCGCTCGAGCCACTTCTCGCTCATGGAGCGCCCCGAGGTCGTCGTGCCCCGCGTGCGCGAGTTCCTCGAGCTCCGCGCGATGTTCTGAGCGCGGCTCAGTTCAGCGACTTGTCCGGCTTGCCGAAGATCTCGTCCCAGCCCTCGCGGTAGCTCTGCGACGCCACCCGCGCGGGCCCCTTGCCGCGCGGGGGCTCGTGGGCCTGTGCGCGCGCGGCCGCGGGCACCTTCACCTCGACGTCGCACACGTTGGGCGCGTCCGCGCGGGGGGACAGCTTCACGACCTCGGTCGTGGCGCCGATGGGCACGCCGTCGCGCAGCGGTCGCATCTCGCCGGCCTCCACGCGGTCTTCGCGCGCCCGGAGCACGTGCACGCCGCCGCCGTCGGCCGTGGGCGGGCCAAGCAGGACCACGTCCGTGGGTGGCTTTTCGGGGCGGTCTCCCATCACTCCAGTATATGTTCTCACGCGATGGTTTCCATGGAGCGTCGCGGTTTGTGTCGGCCCCGGGTCCTCTGCGCGTCCCTCGCCCTCGCGCTCGCCGTCGGCGCGCGCGCGCCCGCCGAGGTGGCGCCGCCGCCGAAGCTCGCCGCGCCCGAGGT
>CAZHGG010000234.1:0-8211 GCA_964531755.1 uncultured Polyangiaceae bacterium | reverse complement strand
GCCCTGGAAGAGGTCCGGCATGCCTTCACGGTAGTGCGGTCAAGAGACGCCGGAAAACCGGAAGAACGGGTGTCAGCGATCAGTTCGCACGCCGGCGAGAATGAAGTCCAAGTCTGTGACGTTGGCGTTAGGCGTTGGGCACTCGGCGTTAGGCAGAGATAGGCGTGCCGCATGAAGCCGATGTAGCGAGCATCATCGAAGTGCCAAACGAAATCGAGCCAATACAACGAAGCGCCACGACTCCGTGACTTCTTGACTTCTTCTCGACTTCCCAATTACGCGAGCGACGGGCGCTTCTTCGGCGGGAGGATCGCCTTGTAGTCCGCGCCGGAGGTCGGGTCGTAGCCCAGGTTGCCGATCAGCTCACGCGCGGCGGGGGTGAGGTCGATCTCGATCCCGCGCTCGCGCACGCGCGCGGCCACGCGCGCGACCTGCAGCTCGACGATCTCGCCGATCTGCGCGCGCGAGAGCGGCTCGAACTCGACGATGTCGTCCAGGCGGTTGATGAACTCCGGGCGGAAGTGGCCCTCCGCGCCCTGCTTCCCGCCGGGGGTGTTCGAGGTCATGATCAGCACGGTGTTCTTGAAGTCCACCGTGCGGCCCTGGCCGTCGGTCAGGCGGCCGTCGTCGAGCACCTGCAGCAGGACGTTGAAGACGTCCTGGTGGGCCTTCTCGACCTCGTCGAGCAGCACCACCGAGTAGGGCCGCCGGCGCACGGCCTCGGTGAGGAAGCCGCCCTCCTCGCTGTCGACGTAACCGGGCGGCGCGCCGACGAGGCGCTGCGCCATGTGCTTCTCCATGAACTCGCTCATGTCGAGGCGGGTCATCGACTGCTCGTCGTCGAAGAGAAACTCCGCCAGCGCCTTGGCGAGCTCGGTCTTCCCGACGCCGCTCGGCCCGAGGAAGAGGAAGCTCCCGATGGGCTTGCCCGGATCGCGGAGGCCCACACGACCCCGGCGCACGGCCTTGGATACGGCGCGGACGGCCTCCTCCTGGCCGACGACGCGCGCGCTCAGCCGCGCCTCCATCTTGAGGAGCTTCTCGCTCTCGGCCTCGAGCATCCGCGCGATGGGGATCCCCGTCCAGTCGCCGAGCACGACCGCCACGTCCTCTTCGCTCACGATGCGGGTCGCGCCGGTGGACTCGGACTCGCGCGAGACGGCGCCCTCGGCCGCCTCGAGCCGCCGCTTCACGTCGGGGAGCTGCACGTGTTCGAGCTCGCCCAACTTCGCGAAGTTATGCTCTTTTCTGGCAACTTCAAGCTGCGCCTCGAGCTTCGCGTACTCCTCGCGCAGCGCGCCCGCGGCGGCGAAGGCCCCGCGGCGCGAGTCGAGCTTCATGCGCATGTCCGAGACGCTGGGCTCGAGCTCGCGGATCTCCTTCTCGATGCGCTCGCGGGTCTTGCGGCTCATGGGGTCTTCGTCGTGGACGACGCCCGCGAGCTGCGACTTGAGCGACGCGAGCCGGCGGATCGCGTCGTCCATGTGCGCGGGGATGCCGTCGAGCTCCACGCGCTTGCGCGCCGCGGCCTCGTCGAGCAGGTCGAGCGCGTTGTCGGGCAGCGCGCGGTCTTGGACGTACCGCTTCGCGAGCCGCACGGCGGCGACCACGGCGGGATCGCCGATCTGGACTTGGTGGTAGGCCTCGTAGCGCGTCGCCACGCCGCGCAAGATCTCGATCGCCTGATCGGGCGTCGGCGCGTCGATCGTGAGCATCGTGAAGCGGCGCAGCAGGTTCGGGTCCTTCTCTTGGAGCTTGCGCACGCCCTCGGGCGTGGTCGTCGCGAGCAGGCGCACCTCGCCGCGCGCGAGCAGCGGCTTCAGCAGATCGCCCACGCTCGCCCCAGCGCCGCCCTGGCCGAGCAGCGACTCGAGGCCGTCGATGAAGAGCACCGTGTCCTTCTGCTTGACCAGGTTCAGCACCTGCTTCAGGCGCTCCTCGACCTCGCCGCGGAGCTTCGCGCCGGCCATGAGCGAGCCCACCTCCAGTTCGTGGATGACGAGGCCGTTCAGGTTGTGCGGCACGTCGTCGGCGGCGATGCGCGAGGCGAGCGCGCCCACGATGGCGGTCTTGCCCACGCCGGGCTCGCCCACGAGGAGCGGGTGGTTCTTCTGCCGGCGCTCGAGGATCTGCAGGACGCGGCGCACCTCCACGTCGCGCCCGATGACGGGGTCGAAGCCCACGTCGCGCGCGCGCGCGGTGAGGTCGTTCGTGAAGCGGCCCGCGCCCGACTCGCTGCTCGTGGCGGGCGCGGCGCCGCCGCTCGCGGCCACCTCGCGCGGCACGCTGGTGAGCGCGTCCATGTGCGAGCGCAACGAGCCGGGCCCGAGGCCGAACGCCTGGAGCACGACCGCGGCGGGCCCGCGGATCTCCTGGGAGAGCGCGTTCAGCAGGTGATCGACCCCCACGGGGCTCTTGTCGGCCTCCTTCTCGGCCCGCCCCAAGAGCTGCAGCGTCGCGGTGGACAGGTACGCGAGCCCGCCCTGCGTCTTCGGCAGGCGCGAGAGCTGCGTCTCCGCCTCCACCGCGATGTCGGTGGCTGACGCGCCAGCCTTCTTGAAGACCTCCTGCACCCCTCGGTCGCGCTCGATGGCGCGCGAGAGGAGGTGCAGCGGGAGCACCTGGCCGTGCTTGCGCTCGTCGGCGAGCGCTTGGGCCCCGGCCACGAGGGCCTTGGCGTCGGGGGCGTAGCGCTCGAGGTGAATGGTCTGTTCGACTCCCATGGGGACGCGATCCTATCACGCGACCCAAGGCGTGGCGCCGCTCTTGGGGGCGCGCGCCGGGCGGCCGCCGAGCGCGCCGCGCCGGCCCCCCCTATCGCTCTCTCAGATCGGTGTTATTCTTGGGAAAACATGGGCTCCCGCGTCGTCGTGTACGTGACCAGCTACTGCTCGTATTGCGTGCGGGTGAAGATGCTCCTCGACCGCCGAGGGATCCCTTACGACGTGCTCGACGTCACCGGTGATCACGACAAGCGCGACTGGCTGGTGAGCGTCACGAGGCGGCGCACGGTGCCGCAGGTGTTCATCGACGGCGTGTCCGTGGGCGGCTTCGAGGAGGTGCAGGCGCTCGACCGCAGCGGCCGCCTCCGCGAGCTGCTCGACGCACCCCCCCCCGCGTGAGAGTCCGCGGTCGCTAGATGCCGAGCCAGGGCTGGGCGGGCACGGTCTGGCTGCCCCGGCGGATCTCGAAATACAACATGGAGCCGTGACCCTCGTCGCCCACGGTGCCGAGCCGCTCGCCGGAGCCGATGTCGTCGCCCACCTTCACGTCGATCGACGCCAGGTTCGCGCTGACCGAGTAGTAGTGCTCGCCGTGGTCGAGGATCACGATGCGGCCGTAGGCGCCGTAGCGGTCGGCGAACGCGACCCGGCCCGCGAACACGGCGCGCACGGGCGTGCCGAGCGGCGCGCGCACCTCGAGGCCGGGTCCGTCCGTCCCCTCGCGGTGCGCTTGCCGCGTCTCCGCGCGCCCCGTCACGGGGAAGAGCAGGCGGCCGCGCGCCGCGGTGAAGGCGCCGAACGCCGTGTCGGCCGAGGCCCCGGTGCCGCCATAGACGGCCACGTAGCCGCCGCCCGGGCCAGCCGACGTGAACGCCTGGTCGAACGCCTGCTGGCGTCGCTGGTCGTCCGCGGCCGCCTGGCGGGCGGAGTCCATCGCGCTGCGCTGGGTCGCGAGGGAGGCGCGATCGCGCGCGATGCGCTCGAGGCTCCGCGCGAGCTCGCCGCCGCGCCCGCGGAGGCGCCGCTCCTCGGCGAGGTCGTTCGAGAGGGTGCGGCGCGCGCGCTCCACGCGCATCGCGTGGGTGACGAGCGCGTTGAACCCGCCTCCCACGGGCAGCATGCCAGCCCGCGAGAGCTTGTAGAACGCGCGACCGCGGGCCAGCGCCCGACCGTGGATGCCGGCGAGCCGAGGCCCGAGCTCGCGCAGCTCTTTCTTGGCGTTCTCTTGCTCGGTGTCGAGCTCGGCGATCTTCTTGTCGAGCGCCTCGAGGGCGAGCGCCGGCGAGTCGGGCGTGGCCAGCGGCGAGGGCGGCAGCGCGCGCTCGCTCGGGTCGCGCGGGGCCGCGTGCCCCGCCCCGGCCAGCAGGGCGAGCAGCAAGGCCACGCCCCCGACGCGCGGGGCGAGCGAGCGGCCACGGCGGGGGGCTTCGACCGCGCGCACCGCTACACCGTCACGAGCTTGCGGAGCCCCAGCGAGGCCGCCGTCATGCCCAACATGCCGCCCACGGCCACCATGCCGAGCGCCACCTGCCAGGGCAGGAACGAGGGCTCGACGCCCACGAGCATCGCGAGCTCGCCGTCGAGCCGCGCGCGCACCACGAAGAAGAGTACGGCGAGCAGGGCGATCGCCGCGGCCGCCCCGATGGCGCCCTGCGCCCCGCCCTCGAGCAGGAAAGGGCCCTTCACGAAGCGATCGGTCGCCCCGACCAGCTTCAGCACCTCGACCTCGGTCTTGCGGCGCTGGAGCGCGAGGCGGATGGTGGAGCCCACCACGGCGAGCACGGAGGCGAAGACGACGAACGCGAGCAGGAGGGCGGCGGTGACGCCTCCGCGCACGAGCTTGGAGAGCCGCGCGGTCCACACCTGGTAGGTCTCCACGTCGTCGACGGCGGGGAGCTGGCGGATCTTCGCGACGGTGCCGTCGATCTCCGCGTCGGTCATGTCGGGCCGGACCTCGAGCTCGAGCGACGCGGGGAACGCCTCGACCGGCAGCGAGGCGAGCTCGGTGGCCGCCCGCGCCTCGCTCGCGCTGAACTCGGCGCGCGCCTGCCCGCTCGACACGTACCGCGCGGAGAGCACGCCGGGCACCTTCTCGAGCGCCTTCTTCAGGTCGTCGATGTCCTCCTGCGAGGCGCCGTCCTTGAAGTAGATCGACGCGCGGCCCGCGTGAGCCCAGCGCTCCTCGACGGCCCGGAGGTTCGTGACGACGAGCAGGGCAGAGCCCAGGCACACGAACGCCACGGCGAGGGAGAAGATGCTGAGCGCGTGAAGCCGCCACTCGCGGAGCATCCCGCGCCGCGCGCGACGGGTCGTGTTCAGTGAAGCGTCGATCATGGCGAGCGCGGGTCCTGAGCGAGCGGGTAGAGAGCAGAAATCACTAACGTATTCGCTCGGTTAAAGTGGCAGCTCGTTGTCGTAGAGGTCTTCTTCGGGGGTGGCGACGCCGCCCCGCACGTCGACGGCCTTCCCCTCGTCGAGGACGATGACCCGGCGGGCGCGCTGGTCGAGCAGGGAGCGGTCGTGGGTGGCGAACAGCACGGTCGCGCCGGCCTCGTTGATCTCCTCGAAGAGGCCGAGGATGTCGATGGCGAGCTGCGGATCGAGGTTGCCGGTGGGCTCGTCCGCCAGCACGAGCGCCGGCTCGCCCACGATGGCGCGCGCCACGGCCACGCGCTGCTGCTCGCCGCCGCTCAGCGCGCCGGCCAGGTCTTGGCCGCGGCCGTTCAGGCCGACGCGCTCGAGCACCTCGCCCACCCGCGCGCGGATGAGGCGCGGCGAGAGCCCGATGACCTCGAGCGTGATGGCCACGTTCTCGAACACCGTCCACGACGAGACGAGCTTGAAGTCTTGGAACACGACGCCGATGTTGCGCCGCAGGAACGGGACGGAGTCGTCGCGCAGGCGGGCCACGTCGCGGCCCATGAACAGGATGCGGCCCTCGTCGACGCGCTCGGCCCGGTAGAGCATGCGCAGCAGGGTGCTCTTGCCCGACCCGCTCGGCCCCGTCACGAAGACGAACTCGCCGCGCTCGATGATGAGGTTCATCCCGCGGAGCACGGGCGCGCCCGCGCGGTAGGACTTGAAGACGTCCTCAAACATGAGGATGGGCCGCTGGGCGGCCTCTCGCGTGAAGCGAGCCCCCGGTCGGAGCATCGGTTTGAACGATCGTTCTTCGTCCATGGGGGACATGCCTTGGCGGTAGCAGGAAGGATAGGGGAGCACCAACTTTTCAGCAAGCGAGGGGCCCGGCGCCCCGGCGCCAGGCCAAATGGCGGAAACTGCAAACGTTTCGACGAAATTTGTGGATGATTGAATGAAGCGCGGCCGAGGGAAGTCTCTTGACGACGACGCGCTTTCTCCGTTGCATCGGCGAGACCGCCGAGAACGGAAGAGGTCGAGGGAGTTCGCATGAAGAAGGTCGTTCTGGGGTTGGCCGCCGCCGTCGCAGTTTTCTCCGTCACGGACGCCGACGCGCAGCCGTGGGCGCGCGGGGGGAGCCAGCCCGCCGCCGGACAGCCCGCCGCTCCTCCGGGCGCGGGCCTCGCTGGCAGCCAGAGCCGCGCGATGCACGCGGTGCCCTTCGCGGGCGCGGCCGACGTGATGAACCTGCAGAAGCTCTCCGCCCTCCGCGCGCGGCAGCCGAAATCGTGTGGCCCCACCGAGATCTCGCCGGGCGTCTGGGTGCGCATCGACTGCCACCTCGACACCTCCCGCCTGCTGAAGGCGCGCACCCACTTCAGCCCCGCGAAGCTCCGCCTCGCCAAGCAGGGCAAGCTCGCCACGCGCCCGTTCTCGGCCCGAGCGAACACGGGCGGGGCCCTCGCGCCCACCACGCGCAAGATGGCCGGCGGCGGCGCGGCGCCCGCGCCCGGCAACAGCGAGCGCGCGGCGGGGCCCCAAGCCTCGACCAACACCGGCACCGAGCGCGGGTCGTACCCCTCGGTGGTCGACCACCGCGGCGAGGCGCTCGAGGGCCCGATCAAGAACCAAGGCTACGTCGGCTCATGCACGGCCTTCGCGCTCTCGGCCACCCTCGACAACGCGATCCGCCGCGCAGGCCTCCAGGAGGCCAGCTCCCCGTCGCACATCTGGTCGTTCTACGCGGTGCCGAAGATGTCGGCCGCTGGCGACAGCAACTTGGGCCAGACCATCACCACGTGGACGACCTGGCCCTACAGCGGCAAGGAGGCGTGCAAAATGAGCTCGCCCCAGTACGAAGACTGCGGCGACGTGTACGGGGTGCGCCCTGGCACCGCCCGCCAGGACCCCACCTACGTCGCGAACCTCAACAAGGCCACGCAGGGCGGCAACTTCAAGATCGGCGCCATCGAGGAGCTGAAGACCCTGCCTCCCGACATGGACGAGCTGCAAGCGACGCTCGCCAGCGGCGCCGACCTGTGGATCGCGATGAAGATCGACGGCTCGAAGTTCTCGAAGCTGAACAACTACGTCATCCCCGACTGGACGACCGCGCAGATCTCCGGTGGCCACGCCATGTCGATGGCCGGCTACCGCGTGCTGTCGAACGGCAAGCGCGAGTTCTTGCTCCACAACTCGTGGGGCACCTCCTGGGGCGACCAGGGCTACGCGTGGGTGAGCGAGAAGATGGTGCAGACGATGATGCACTACGCCTTCCGCGTGAAGATGGATGGCCAGGCGCCCGCCGCGGGCCTCACCGACGACGACTGCGCCTGGGACGAGCTCGTCGACAGCGCGACCGGCCGGTGCGACAAGATCTGCTCGGACGACTCGCGCCCGAACAACGGCTGCGGGAGCGCGGCCTCGAAGCGCCGCTGACGCCCGCGCGGGCCGCGCGGTGCACCCGCGCGGCTCGCCTCACTCCTCCTCGGACTCGACCTCTTCCCACGTGAGGGGCGACTGCAGCTCGAACGCGGCGCTGAGCTGGTGCTCGACCCGCGTCGGCGTCAGGTCGTCGGCGCAGCGCACGCGGAAATAGACGCGGTGACAGGCGCGCTCGTGCAGCCAGGACACGTACGCCTCGACGCCGACCTCGTGCGTGTCGGAGAACGACCCGACGAGCCAGCCCACGTGCGCGCGCTCGCCGCGCGCTTCTCGGAGGCGCCACGAGGTGTAGGCGACGTTCTCCAACATGAGGTCGGCCAGCTCGTGTGTCTCGAGCAGGCGCCGACGCGAGAACGTGCCGCCGTCGACGAAGCTCGACACGTCCGCGTCGGTCGACCTGAGCGCGACGCGCGCCGTGCGCTTGCCCTCGAGCGGCGCGCCGAAGGCCAGCCCGCTGGCCTCCACGAGCGGGACGCCGAGGCCGCCGAAGAGAGTCCGCGCGGCGGCCATCGCGGCGGGCAACGCAAGCGCGAGGGCGATCACTCACGCGATCTTCGTCGGCCGACGGCTCGGCGTCAATTGCAGACTACACGCGCTCGGATCAGCCGCCGAACTTGAGCGGGTAGCCCGCGACCTCGGTGGGGAGCGACGCGCGCGGGAAGGTCCACGTCTTCACCTCGCGCAG
>CAZHGG010000233.1:0-8212 GCA_964531755.1 uncultured Polyangiaceae bacterium | reverse complement strand
AGCTGCCGGCTGAGCACGCCGCCGAGGCGCGCCTTGCGCTCCGGAGTGTTCGGGGGCGAGAGCAGGAGGTCGTTCACCGCCGCCGCGAAGCGCGTGTCCGACACGGGCTCGGAGGCGAGCGCCAGCCGGTCGACCGGCGTCGGCACCCTCGGGGGCGGCGGGCCGCACGCGGCGACCGCGAGGGCAAAGGCCGCGGCCAGCGCCGCGGAGGCGCCTGGGAGACGGGAGACTCGCATGGCGAGGGAGAGTACACCCCGCGCCGCCGAAGCCACGAGCAAACCCGCGTGGCGACGAGCATTCTCCCCGAGCCGCGCCCTACCGCGAGGTGCGGGAGAGCTCGTCGGCGTCGGCGTCGACCACCACCCGGTCGCCCGCGCGGAGCACGTGGTCTGGCCGCGCCCGCTCGTAGGCGTCCCCGCCGGCGAGCCGCACGACGCGCAGGTCGGCCGTGCCCTCGAGCGCCGCCACCGTTTGCCCCGCCCACGCCTTGGGCACCTCGAGCTCGCACACCACGCGGGCCCGGTCGCCCAGGCGGTACGCGCTCTTCACGCCCCCGAGCCGCGCCGAGAGCGCGATCACCAGGGCTGACAGCGCGCTGGTCGAGAAGCTCTCGTCGAGCTCGAGCGCCCCGCCCACCTTCGCGGCGAGCCGCTGGTCGAACATGCGCATGACCACGCGGATGGAGGGGTTCATGCGCTTCGCGTCGAGGGCGATCTCCAGGTTGGCGAGGTCGTCGTTCGTGGCGCACACGACCGCCTTCGCCCGCGCGATGCCGGTGTGGAGCAAGAGGTCGTCTCGCCGCGCGTCGCCCACGTGCACGGGCACGCCCGCGTCGCGCAGGACGCCCACGAAGTCGGAGCCGTCGCGCTCGATGCCGACCACGTCGTGGCCCAGCGCCCGCAGCTCCTCGACCACGCGATACCCCACGTGGCCCAGCCCGCACACGACCACGTGGTCCTTGAATGTCTCTGTCATGATCCTCACCCACAGCGCGCGCCTGCGGTCCTCCTCGAGCACCTCGCTCCCCACCTTGACGATGCCCTCCGCCACGAGGAGGGCCCCGAGCGCCGGGGTGACCCAGAAGACCACCCGCGCGAGCGTGGTGGAAGGCAGCGGGTCGGTGGGCTCGAAGAACAACTGCGTGTAAATCGCATACATCGTCGCGCCCCAGTCGGGGAGGGCGGCGCCGTGGCGCGCGCCGTCCCACCGCACGAGCGCCGCAGCGAGCGCCGTGTAGGCGCCCATCGCGGCGAGCGCGGGCCCCAGGCGGCGCCCGAGGTACAGCGCCACCCGCACGCGCACGAGCGCGGCGCGGCGCAGGCCCCCCGCGGGGCGCGGCGGGCCGGGGAGGGGCGCCGTCATGAGCGCCCACGAGCGCCGTCACGCGCGCTGAAGAGCCGGGGCGGCCCACGCCAGGAGCCTGGTGTTCTTCGTAGAAGAACCCGGTCCGAATCGAGCGGAGCTCGCCGCGCAGAGGGGGGGACCCCAAGAAACCACGCTTTTCTGGGGGGGAGAGGCGCGAGCCTCTCCCGGATGACCTGGAACGACGGAGCCTTGGGGTTGAAAAACACCAGGCTCCTAGACCGGCGGCACCATGTGCTTCTTCGGCAGCCGGATCTCGTCCTTCGCCTCGGCCCGCTCGAACCGCCGCGCGATCTCCCCGCGCAGGCGCTCGCCGGGCACGATCGCGTCGACGATGAGATCGCTCGCCAGCTTCATGAGGTCGATGTCTGCGCGGTACTCGGCCTGCTTCTCCGCCACGAACGCGTCGCGCTCCGGGCCCTCTGGGAGCTGCTGGATCTTGTTGTAGTATACAGCGTTGACCGCGGGGGCGGGGCCCATGACGGCGATCGACGCGCCCGGCAGCGCGATGGTCGCCTCGGGGTCGAAGGCGGGCCCGCACATGGCGTAGAGGCCCGCGCCGTACGCCTTGCGCACCACCACGCAGAGCTTCGGGACGGTGGCCTCGCTCACGGCCGCGATCATCTTCGCGCCGGCGCGGATGATGCCCTGCCGCTCCACCTTCGTGCCGATCATGAACCCCGGCACGTCGGCCAGGTAGAGCAGCGGCACGTTGAACGCGTCGCACAGCCAGATGAAGCGCGCGGCCTTGTCGGCCGAGTCGACGAGGAGCATGCCCCCGAGCCACTTCGGCTGGTTCGCCACGATGCCCACCACGCGCCCCTCGATGCGGGCGAACCCCGTGAGCACCTCGCGCGCGAAGAGCTTCTTCAGCTCGAGGAACGAGCCCTCGTCGACGAGCGCCTCGATCACGTGACGCATGTCGAACGACTTCCCCTCGTCGGCCGGCACGATCTCGTGGATCGGCTTGCCGGCCTTGGCGGGCTTCGGGGCGGCCTCCTCGGGCTCGCTGTCGCAGTTCTGCGGGAGGTACCCGAGGTACTGCTGGCAGAACGCGATCGCCTCCTCCTCGGTCTTGCAGAGGACGTCGCCGCAGCCCGACACGGAGCAGTGCATCTTCGCGCCGCCGAGCTCCTCGAGCGTCACCTTCTCGCCGATCACCATCTCGGCCATGCGCGGGCTGCCGAGGTACATGCTCGCGTTGCCCTCGACCATCACGACGAGATCGCAGAACGCAGGGATGTAGGCCCCGCCGGCCGCGCTCGGCCCGAAGAGCAGGCACACCTGCGGCACCGCGCCGCTCAGGTTCACCTGGTTGAAGAAGATGCGCCCCGCGCCCCTCCGGCCGGGGAACATCTCGAGCTGGTCGGTGATGCGGGCGCCCGCCGAGTCGACCAGGTAGAGCATCGGCACGCGCAGCTTGGCCGCCACCTCCTGGATGCGGAGGATCTTCTCGACCGTGCGCTTGCCCCACGAGCCCGCCTTCACCGTCGAGTCGTTCGCCATGAGCGCCACCGGCCGGCCGTCGACGGTGGCGGTGCCCGTGATCACGCCGTCCGCGGGGAGCTCGTGGTCGGAGACGTTGGCGAGGGCGCCGTCCTCTTGGAACGACCCGGGATCGCACAGCCGCGCGATGCGGTCGCGCGCGAAGAGCTTGCCCGCCTCCGTGTTCTTCGCGTGGTACTTGTGCGCGCCGCCCTTTTGGATGCGCGCGAGGGCCTCGTCGAGCTTTCGGGACATGGCCCGCTTCTAACGCCGAACGTCGGCTCCAGCCACCGCGTTTCGCGTCCTGCCGGTCGCGCCCCGCGCACGCGCGACGACAAAAAGAAAAACCCCGCACGGAGGAGGGGAGGTTCCGTGCGGGGCGGCCCTCGCTTGCGCGAGAGAGTAGGCGGCAGACGCCGAACAGTTGGGGGGGGATTGACCGCCCAGCGCGTGCCTGACGACCCCTTACGCAACACCCGTGCCAACCTCACGCCACGAGACCTTCGCTAGTTACGAGCGCCGCCGCGCGTCGAGCCTTGCGATTCCGCAATCGGCCGTGCGGACATGAATGGCCGGCACTGCACGGACGTCACGTATCCCGGGGCGGCGCGAGAGGCCCTCGCGGCTCGCGCCCTCGCCCGCGCCGCCGGGCTTCCCTTTTCGGGCCGCACCGAGTAGTGACACCCGCGGTTCACGCCGCGCCCCGCGCGCTGCGTGGCCGGCGAACAAAAGCACCCCGCGAACGTTTCTGGCTTGCCAAGCTCGGCGTTCTGCGTAAAGTGCGCGCTCCCGTCCCCCGGAAGGGTGACTGGGGCGTCTCTCCTCTAATGCATGGGCAGCCGTAACGGCTCGCGCGATCGATACCCACCGGGTTCGAGCGCGGGAACGACGGGGCCAGAAGGTTCCGAAATGGTCAGCAAGGCGATTGCCCGCTTCGCGCGGATCAGCCCGCGAAAGGCCCGGGTCGTGGTGGATCTCGTTCGCGGTCGTCAGGCCGGAGAAGCCCTTCAGCTCCTCGAGTTCACCGCAAAGTCGGGCGCTCCGGTGCTCAAGAAGGTCATCGAGAGCGCGGTCGCCAACGCCCGCACTCAGAGCCCGGACGTCGACCTCGACGCCCTCTTCGTCCAGACCGCCTTCGTCGACAAGGCGCCGAACAAGCACATGCGCCGCTGGCGTCCGCGGGCCATGGGCCGCGCGACCCGCGTCCAGAAGGGCATGAGCCACATCACCGTGGAGCTCGGCGTCCGCGACTGAGCCGCAAGGCAGCCCCGGCAAGAGCTTAGAAGCAAGCGAGCAAGCGAGAAACACCATGGGTCAAAAAGTTCATCCGTACGGATTTCGCCTCGGCGTCATCAAGACCTGGAACTCGAAGTGGTTCGAGGACAAGGCCTACGCCAAGTGGCTGCACGAGGACATCCGCATCCGGAGGGCCGTGAAGGACTACCTCATGAACGCGAACATCGCGTCCATCGAGGTCGAGCGCGCCGCCAACAAGGCGAAGGTCATCGTCTACACGGCGCGCCCCGGCATGGTCATCGGCAAGGGCGGCAAGGGCATCGAGATCCTCAAGTCCGGCAACGTCGGCACCGCGGCGAAGGGCGAGACCGTCTTCCCGGGCGTGCAGTCGTTCACCGACAACGAGGTGTTCATCGACGTCCAGGAGATCCGCAAGGCCGAGACCTCCGCGCAGCTCGTCGCCGAGAACATCGCGACCCAGCTCGAGCGCCGCGTCGCCTTCCGCCGCGCCATGAAGAAGGCCCTCTCCACGGCCATGAAGTTCGGCGCCAAGGGCATCCGCGTTCGCTGCTCCGGCCGCCTCGGCGGCAGCGAGATGAGCCGCGTCGAGACCTACCGCGAGGGGCGCGTGCCGCTCCACACGCTCCGCGCCGACATCGAGTTCGGCACCGCCGAGGCGAAGACCAAGTACGGCATCATCGGTGTCAAGTGCTGGATCTTCAAGGGCGAAGTCCTCCCCCGCCGCGTCCGCCGGCCCATCACGGGCGCCTGAGCGCGCGCCCCCCAGAAAGAGTCTAGGAGAAACCCATGCTCTCCCCCAAGCGCACCAAGTTCCGCAAGATGCAGAAGGGCTCGAACCGCGGCCTCGCCCAGCGAGGCAGCGACGTCTCCTTCGGCGACTTCGGCATGCAGGCCGTCGACCCGGGCCGCATCACCGCCCGCCAAATCGAGGCGGCTCGTATGGCGATCACCCGCCACGTCAAGCGCAGCGGCAAGCTCTGGATCCGCGTCTTCCCGCACCGCCCCGTCACCGCCAAGCCCCTCGAGGTCCGCATGGGCGGAGGCAAGGGCGGCGTCGAGGAGTGGGCCGCCGACATCCTCCCGGGTCGCGTCATGTACGAGATCTCGGGCATCGACGAGAAGACCGCGCGTGAGGCCTTCCGCCTCGCCGGGCACAAGCTCCCCATCGGCTACAAGTTCCTCGTCCGCGGAGTGATTCAATGAAAGCGAAGGATTTGCTCGAGCGCACCCCGGAGGAGCTCGTCGAGCTCGAGAAGAGCCTCACCCGCGAGCGCTTCGAGAACCGCTTCAAGAACTTCACGAACCGGCTCGACAACACCGCGGCCCTCAAGAAGGCCCGCCGCGACATCGCCCGCGTGAAGACGGTGCTCACCCAGCAGGCAATGAAGAAGAGCGAGGCGAAGTAGTCATGTCCTCAGAATCGCAGCAGTCGCAGTCCGCCGCGAACGAAGCCCACGGCTTTCGCCGGAAGATCGTCGGCAAGGTCGTCAAGGACAAGATGAACAAGACCGTGGTCGTCGAGTGCATCTCGGCGCGCCGCGACCCGCTCTACGGAAAGTACGTCCGCACGCGCGAGCGCTACAAGGCGCACGACGAGCAGAACACGTACAAGGTCGGCGACCACGTCGAAATCCAGGAGCACCGTCCCATCTCCAAGGACAAGCGCTTCATCGTCGTCCGCCTCGTCAAGAAGTTCGTCGAGGAATGAGGGCCTCGGCCCCTCATCTCCTGTCTGAAAGGACCCTGTCATGATCCAGATGCGCACCAACCTCGACGTCGCGGACAACTCCGGCGCGAAGCGCGTTCAATGCATCAAGGTGCTCGGCGGCTCCCGCCGGCGCTACGCCAGCGTGGGCGACGTCATCGTCGTCGCCGTGCAAGAGGCCGCCGCCAACGCCAAGGTGAAGAAGGGCGACACGGCCAAGGCCGTCATCGTCCGCACCCGGCGCGAGCAGTCCCGCCCCGACGGCAGCTACATCAAGTTCGACGCCAACAGCGCCGTCCTCATCAACGCGCAGCTCGAGCCCATCGGGACGCGCATCTTCGGGCCGGTCGCGCGCGAGCTCCGCGGCAAGAAGTTCATGAAGATCATTTCGCTCGCGCCCGAGGTGCTGTGATGGCTGCGCGTCTTCGTACCGGCGACCAGGTCGTCGTCATCAGCGGAAAAGACAAGGGCAAGCAGGGCAAGGTCGTGAAGCTCATCGCCGACACCGACAAGGTCGTCGTCGAGGGCGTCAACATGATCAAGCGCCACACCCGCCCGAACCCCAAGAACCAGCAGGGCGGGATCATCGAGCGCGAGGCGCCGATCTTCGCGTGCAAGGTTCAGCCGCTCGACCCCACCTCGGGGAAGGCGACCCGCGTCCGCTTCAAGACGGACGAAAAGGGCAACAAGGTGCGCGTCTCCGCCCGCAGCGGCGAGACGATCCCCAACGCGCAACCCGCAGCGAAGGCGGAGTAGGTCATGGCCGACGAGAAGAAGCAGAAGAAGGGCAAGCCCGGCGCCGGCGAGGGCGACAAGGGCACCACGGCGAAGGTCGTCTCCACGGCCACCGCGGTCGAGCCGCGCTTCGTCAAGAAGTACACCGACGAGGTCGTCCCCGCCCTCAAGAAGGAGTTCGGCTACACGAACCCGAACCAGGTCCCCAAGCTCGAGAAGATCGTGCTGAACATGGGCCTCGGCGCCGCGGTCACGAACCCCAAGATCATCGACACCGCCGTCGAGGAGCTCCGCGCCATCACCGGCCAGAAGCCCGTCGTCACGCGGTCCCGCAAGGCGATCGCGAGCTTCAAGCTCCGCGCCAACCTCCCCATCGGCGCGATGGTCACGCTCCGCAAGGCCCGCATGTGGGAGTTCCTCGATCGCCTCATCACCCTGGCGCTCCCGCGCACGCGTGACTTCCGGGGCGTCTCGCGGCGCGCCTTCGACGGCAAGGGCAACTACACCCTCGGCCTCAAGGAGCAGATCATCTTCCCGGAGATCAACTACGACCGGATCGACGTCATCAAGGGGCTCAACATCAGCTTCGTGACCTCGGCCAAGACGGACGACGAGGGGCGAGCGCTGCTCAAGAACCTCGGGATGCCCTTCCGCGCGACCTGAGCGACGGGCGGGCGAGCGGCGAGCGGCGTGAGGCGCCGCGAACAACCAAGATTCATCGATTCGAGTAGCGAGACAGAGGAACCCGATGGCGCGTGCATCTCAGTTTGCGAAGCTTAACCGCCCCCCGAAGTTCGAGGTGCGGCACCGAAACCGCTGCAAGGTCTGCGGCCGGGCACGCAGCTACTACCGCAAGTTCGAACTCTGCAGAATCTGTCTGCGCTTGTTCTCCCTCCGCGGTGAAATCCCCGGCGTAATCAAGGCGAGCTGGTGAAGCCATGATGACCGATCCCATTTCCGACATGCTCACGCGCATCCGCAACGCCGGCCTGGCCCGCCACGACCGCACCGAGATGCCCCACTCGAACCTCAAGGAGCACGTGGCCCACGTGCTGAAGCGCGAGGGCTTCATCGACGACGTCCGCGTCGCCGAGTCCGAGGGGCCGAAGAAGCTCGTCCTGGTCCTGCGCTACGGCAAGGCCCGCGAGAGCGCCATCGACGGCATTCGTCGCGTCTCGACCCCCGGTCGCCGCGTGTACGTTCGCTATGACCGCATTCCGCGCGTTCGCTCGGGGATGGGCATCTCCATCCTCTCCACGAGCCGCGGCGTGATGACCGACAAAGATGCACGGACTCAGCGCGTCGGCGGTGAGCTCCTTTGCGAGGTTTGGTGAGATCATGACCGCTCCCGCTGCAACGCAGGAACCGCAACGCCTCTCTCGCGTGGGCAAGCGCCCCGTCGTCCTCCCCAAGGGCGTCACCGTCTCCCTCACGCCCGACACGATCTCCGTGAAGGGCCCGAAGGGCGAGCTCTCGCGCGCCACCACGCCGAACGTCGACCTGAAGCTCGACAACGGCAGCCTCACCGTGACCCCCACGGTGCCGGGCCGCGACGGGGCGCGCTTTCAGGGCCTCGCCCGTGCGCTCATCCAGAGCATGGTCACCGGCGCGGCCGAGGGCTACAGCACCACCCTCGAGCTGCACGGCACCGGCTACCGCGCCGAGCTC